>CAYFIG010000006.1:6624-18411 GCA_964342905.1 uncultured bacterium | reverse complement strand
GTGGATCTCTTGGAGAACAAGCTGGAGTATGCCCGACGGTTCGGCGCCACGCATACCGTCAACGCGTCGGCGGGGAATCCCGTTGAGCAGGTGCGGGCCCTGACGGGCGGGAGGGGTGTGGATTACGCCTTCGAGGTGATCGGCCTGCCAACGACGATGCGCCAGGCGTACGATTCGCTTGCCAAGCGCGGCATGGCGGTGGTCGTCGGGGTCACCCCGATGACGACGGAGGTCTCGGTGCCCGTGATGTCCCTCGTCTTCGAGGAGCGGGTTCTTACGGGGTCGGTCTACGGCTCGAGCCGGCCCCGGCTCGATATTCTTAAGTTGATCGACCTCTATCGAGCGGGCAAGCTGAAGCTCGACGAGCTTCTCACTCGCACATACCCCTTCGAGCAGATCAACGCGGCATACGAAGCGCTCGAGCGCGGCGAGGTGGCCCGAAGCGTTGTGACGTTCTGAACCCCTGCCTCGCTCTGTATCTGACTTTGGACATTGACAGCAGGATCGGGTTGACCGACTCTCGATCTGCCCTCCGACGGCTTTCCCTCCAAGTAAGATGCGGAGGTGCGTCGTGCGGACAGGGGGATTCACCCTCGTCGAACTTCTGGTAGCGCTGGCGGTGGTCGGCCTGGTGCTGGCCGCAACCGTTGGCCTCCTCCAACAGGGCCAGCAGGGCTACCTCCTCGGAGCGGCTGGCCTTGAAGCCCAGCAGAGCGCCCGGGTGGCGCTGCAGCGGATGGCGCGCGAGATCCGGAACGCTGGCTTCGATCCGGTTGGCGCCGGCTTTCCCCCCATCGTGAACCCCACGGTCACGAGCGTCACCCTTCAGAATGACCTGAACGGAAACGGCATGATCGACGCGCGTGGGGAGACGGTCACGTACCTCCTCCGGGGTACGACGCTCCGGAGGAACGCGGGGGGCGGAGCCCAGCCGATCATCGAGGGGACCCAGGCCCTGACCTTTACCTACCTTGACGCCGATGGAGTTCCGACTGCTGTGCCTGAGCGGATCCGAACGGTGACGATCGCGCTGACCGTCCGCCCCGACCTTTCGCTCGGCGCGTTACCACCGAACACACTTGCCGTGACACTGCGCACCCAGGTGAGGGTGCGAAACCGCTGATTCTTCAGGGTCAGCCCTTATGGCGTGGATCGAGCGCTGGCTCCGGGACAGGGCTGGTCTGACCCTGGTCGAGATCCTGGTGGCCCTGGGGGTCCTGACGATCGGGGTGATGACGCTTCTCTCCGCGTTCCCCGTGGCCTTCAGCGGTGTCTCCTCAGGTCGCCAATCCAGCACCGCAGTGTTCCTGGCCGTGCAGCGGCTGGAAGAGATCAAGGCCTTCGCCATGAGCCCGGACCCGGCCCAAGGATTCGCCAACGTGACCTCAGAGAACTTTCCCGCCGAGCCGTACAGTGCGATCAGCGGCTACGCCCGATACCGCCGCCAGGTCACGATAGCCGATTCCCCCGTCGTGCCCGCCAACACGAAGAGGGTTCGGGTGGCGGTCCTCTACCGCCCGACCACGGCGGCGGGGCTGGCAGTCTACGAGACCGCGGTGTCCGTCTCCACACTGATCGCTTCCCGGTAGGCTCGTGAGAGCGCGACGCCCCCAGCTGACCGACCCGCGAGGCATTGCCCTGCCGCTCGCCCTCATGGTTCTCATGCTCCTGTCCACCCTGGCGTTCGCCCTGCTCTCGATGAGCAGTTTCGAACCGTTGATTTCCAAGAACCTGGTCACCGCCGAGCAGGCGCGCTTCGTGGCCGAGGCCGGAATCGAATGGGCCTTCAACAGTCTAGCGGCCTCCCTGGACTGGGACGCATTCTTGGCAGGCGCTGATCCGCTCCGCGGCGCCGTCCTGATCGCTGAAGCCCCTATTCCGGGCCAGCCCGCGTCGGAAGGAACCTACACGGTTTGGGTCAGGAACGACAGCCTGACCGCTGATCGGCTGCTCACCGGAGAACCGCGAGACGAAGGCGGCCCCACCGACGACACCAATCGCGTGGTGATCGTCACGTCGGCCGGGCGCGTGGGAAGCGCCAGCCGCGTTCTTCAGGTGGTCCTGCGGCGGATTGAGCTCCCACCCATTCCTGCAGCGCTCGCCTTTTCGGGCAACACAGCCCCGGTGGCTCTCAGCGGGAGCGCGGAGATTGACGGCACCGACGGGACCCCCGACGGCACGGCTGGATCCTGCGCTCCGGTCTTCGGGATTTCCGTCTCGTCTGTCCTGCCCGCGAGTGCCCCCGGAACCAACGAGGCGGTGGTCGAAGGCGCCCTGGCAGGCCCCCCTGCGGCCACCATCAAGGGGAAGAAGCAGGATCCTGCCAGATCAGCATTCGGCGCCAACACCATCGCCTCTGACGCCACCCTAACCTCTCCTGGGGTTCAGTCCTTCGTGAGTGCGGCCCGCAACGCGGACATCGTCCTGGAGGGTCGCGAGCCCGGCGGGCTGTCCTTCGCCGACATCGGAGCGCCGTGCGCGTCGAACTGGTCCAGCTCCGCCTGCTGGGGAACGAGAGATCGGCCCAAGGTGGTCTCCCTCAAGGGAAACCCTGATTCAAGCCCGTCCGCTCCGACGTTTCAGATTTCCGGGAACACGAAGGGGCATGGCATCCTGATCGTGGAGGACGGAGAACTCCGGATCAGCGGGGACTTTCTCTGGCACGGGCTGATCATCGTGACAGGGAACCGGGGAGCCCTTGGCCTCCTCGGCGGTGGGAACCAGACTGTCTACGGCGCGATCATCTTTAACGCCGCTTCCTCCGACGCCGGGGCAGGGCGGGTGGTCCTCAGCGGCGATGCGAGACTGCGCTACAGCTGCCAGGCCCTCGATCAGGCGCGACGGGCGCGAAAGCTGGTGACCATGCGGAGCTGGCGAGAGGTTGCTGTAGAATGAGGACGTGCGTCGAGCGTCGCGGTTCGCCGTCTTCCTCTCGCTTCTGCTCGGTCTCGCGGCAGCCTGCGAGACCGTCCCCATTACGGGCCGCTCCCAGCTTATGCTCCTTCCAGAACCCGAGGAAGTGCGGATGGGGGTGCAGGCCTACCACGAGATTCTGAGGAAGTCGAAGATCTCCAGGGATCCGCGGCTCAACGACTTGGTCACCCGGGTCGGCACCCGCATCGCCCGAGCCACCGGGCGCCTCGATTACCCGTGGGAGTTTAAGGTCATCGAGGACGACAAGCAGGTGAACGCATTCGCCCTCCCCGGCGGCAAGGTAGCCGTGTACACGGGGATCTTGCCCGTCACGAAAGATGACGCTGGGCTGGCGACGGTCATGGGGCACGAGGTGGCTCACGCCATCGCGCGCCACGGCGGCGAGCGCGTGAGCCAGGGGCTCCTCGTGCAAGTGGGGCTTGCCGCCGCTCAGGCAGCCATGGCGAACAGAGATCCCCGCACGGTGGAGCAGGTGACCGGGCTTCTCGGCGCCGGTGCAGCGCTGGGGATCATCCTCCCCTTCAGCCGGGCTCAGGAGTCGGAGGCCGATCACCTCGGGCTCATCTACATGGCGAAGGCGGGCTACGATCCGCGCGCGGCGATCTCGTTCTGGCAGCGGATGGAGCAGACAGCCCGGGGGCGGCCGAGTCCGCCAGAGTTTCTCTCCACGCATCCCTCCCACGGCACCCGAATCAGAGAGATCGAACAATGGATCCCTGAGGCGATGCGATACTACCAGGCCTCCCGATAACACTCGGACCGCTGCCTCTCTCTTAAGCGGTCGGAGGCGTCACCACCCGAGGTCGCACGAAGCTTTCTCACGGGCCTCAACCCGCAGTAGTCCGGCTGTCATGTTTCCCCCACAGGTCGCCCCCCCTAATGTTTTGAATTCCTTAGAAAAATCGACACTTTTTGCTTGACACCACTTTTGTGCCTGTGTAGGATGAGCCCTTAAGTGGGATGAAGTGGGATGAAGTGGCACTAGCCTTCAGAGGCAGCAATGTTTCGGGGTCGGTACTTCCACACGATCGATCCAAAAGGGCGAGTGAGTATTCCGGCAAGGTTCCGGGATGCGTTGGGAGACGGCTACGGAGGGCGCCTGGTCGTGGTTCCCAATGAGCACTGCCTTGAAGTGCATCCGCTGGAGGAGTGGCAGCGGATCGAGGCCAAGGTGCGCGAGCTCTCTGTCTTCAATCCCGAGGTGAAGAAGATCAGCCGCCTCTATATCTCTCGGGCGAAGGATGTGGACCTGGATGCGCAGGGGCGCATTCTGATCCCGCCCGACTCGCGAACCGAGGCGGGGCTCGTGAAGGAAGTGGCCCTCGTGGGGGGCGGCCTCATGCAGTTCGAGATTTGGGACCGGCAGCGCTTCGAGGAGTTCGACCGGATCCATCAGGACGATCTGCCGACGGTCTTCGAGAAACTCTCGAGCCTCGGAGTCTGAGTCGCGTGGACCGGGAGGGATGGTCACACCTCCCGGTGCTGGTGGAGGAGGTTTCGTTTCTCCTGCGCCCCCGACACGGGGGCTGGGTGGTGGACGCAACGGTGGGAATGGGCGGACATGCAGAGGCGCTTCTGGAGCGGAGCGAGCCGGCGATCCGGCTCCTCGGAATCGACCGCGATCCCGAGGGCTTGGCCCTGGCGCGGCGGCGGCTCGCTCGATTTGGTTCCCGCGTGGTGCTGCACCGGGGGAACTTCCGTCAGCTTGCGACCCTTGCGCGCTCGGCGGGCGTGACGGAGGCAGAGACAGTGCTCCTGGACTTGGGCGTATCGTCTTACCAGCTCGAAGCCTCCGGGCGCGGCTTCTCGTTTCAAACCGAGGCACCGCTGGACATGCGGGTTGACCCCTCTGAAGGGCGCACCGCGGCCGAGTTGCTCCGGCGCTTGTCCGAAGCTGAGCTGGCGCGAATCTTCTTCGAGTACGGCGAGGAGCCTTACGCCCGTCGAATTGGCCGGGCCATAGCCACCCGCCGCCGGCGGGCGCCCATCGCCACCACTCAGGATCTGGTGGAGGTGGTGAAGGCGTCAGTACCACGGCGCGCCTGGCCTCGCCGAAGCCACGTGGCCACCCGGGTCTTCCAGGCCCTTCGCATGGCGGTGAACGATGAGTTGGGAGCCCTTGCCGAGGCGCTCCCCCAGGCGGCTCGGCTTCTCGCGCCGGGCGGGCGCCTGGGTGTGCTCAGCTTCCACTCGGGGGAAGATCGGGTGGTGAAGCAAACCTTTAAGACCCTGGCCGCCGGTCCCTATGCGGTCCTCACCCCGAGCCCCATCAGGCCGAGCCGTGAAGAGGTGCGGGCGAACCCCCGGGCCAGGAGCGCCAAGCTCCGCATCCTGGAGCGCGTGGAGGCGATCGATGTCGCCGCCTGACCAGACTTCCCGCGTGATTCGCGAGCGCGACCGGTACCGGCTTCGGGCCATGGGGCTGGCCCTCGGCCTGTCGGCGTGCCTGATGGTCGGCGCGCTGGGCGTCGTCGGGCTCAAAGTCCAGCAGGTGCTGCTCTCCTACCGGCTCGATTCGCTCCGCGCGGCCAAGGGTGAACTGGACGAGCTGAACCGCCAGCTCCGAGTCGAGCTGGCCACGCTCCGGTCCTTAGCTCGGATCGAGGACAAAGCGCGCGCTGAGCTGGGAATGGTCCCGCCCGCCCGGCATCAGGTCCGGCTGGCGAGGGAGTTCGTGACGGATGGTGATGGCACCGCGTCACTCCGAACCGCGTGGGAAACCCGGACCCCTAACAGGTCGCGGCTCCGCTGATGGTGAGGATCCGAGGAGCGCCTGATCTCCCGGTGGCCGAGCTCTGGATGGCGCTCCTCCGGTCCCGGACCCTCATCCTCGCTGGTGTCCTCGCGTGCGCCTTCCTCGGCCTCGCAGCTCGTCTCGTGGTCCTCCAGGTGGTCAGGCACGACGATCTTCTGCGGCTGGCCGAGAAGCAGCATTCCAAGACCATCGCCCTCAAGCCCAAGCGCGGTTCCATCGTGGATCGCCACGGCCAGCCCCTGGCCGTATCGAGCTCCGCAGAGTCGCTCTATGCGCTTCCCGCTAGGATCCAGGATCCCGATCGCCTGGCGGGAGCCTTGGCTCCCATCCTGGACGAACCGGCCGCTGAGATCGAAAAGCGCCTGACCGCCGAGCGACCCTTCACCTGGGTGAGGCGCAAGCTCCCGCCGCCCGTGGCCCAGGCGGTGCGGGCCCTCGGAGAGCCCGGGCTCGGCTTTGTGCAGGAGTCGCTCCGCCTCTATCCGAACCGCGAGCTGGCCGCCCATCTGCTCGGCTTCGTAGGGGCAGACGGCCAGGGGCTCGAGGGAGTCGAGTGGGCGTGGGACCACGATCTGGCTGGCCAGTCCGGTCTGACGTTAGTGGAACGGGACGGGCTCGGGCGGGAGATGACCGGGATTCCCATGGTCCTCAAGCCGGCTGTGCCCGGGAGGGGCGTGAGCCTCACGCTCGACGCCACGGTCCAGTACCTGGCCGAGAGAGAGATCGATGCGGCGTGGCGTCGCACTCGGTCCAAAGCCGCCATTGCGGTGGTTCTCGACCCCCGGACCGGCGAGCTTCTCGCCCTGGCAATCCGCCCCACCTTCAACCCCAATAGCTTCGCCACCGCCACGCCCGACGAGCGGCGGAATCGCGCCATCACAGATCCCTTCGAGCCGGGTTCTACCTTTAAGGTGATCCTCGCTGCCACTGCCCTCGAGGAGGGCGTGGTGCATCCAGCCGATCGCATCTATGGCGAGCAGGGGGCGATCACCGTGGCCAACACGGTGATTCACGACTGGAAACGGTACGGCTGGCTCACCTTCTCCGAGGTCCTGCAGCACTCCTCCAATGTAGGCGCTATCAAGGCCGGGCTTGCCCTCGGCAAGGAGCGCTTCTACCGTTACATCGTGGGCTTCGGCTTTGGCAGCCTCACCGGCCTGGGGCTTCCCGGGGAGAGCCGGGGCAGGGTGCGGCCTCCAGGAGAGTGGTCTCAGCTGTCGCTTGCCTCCGTGTCCATCGGCCAGGAGGTGTCGGTGACGGCGATCCAGATGGTCGCGGCATTAGCAGCCGTGGCCAACGGAGGCCGGCTTCTCCGTCCGTGGGCGGTTCGGGCGGTCCTGGATCCCGAGGGGCGTGAAATCCAGAGCTTCGAACCCCAGGTGGTCCGCCAGGTCATCTCCCCGGTCACTACTCGCACGCTCACCCAGATCCTGACCCGGGTCGTGAGCGAGGGCACAGGGAAACCCGCCGCCATTCTCGGCTATGACGTGGCGGGCAAAACCGGGACGGCCCAGAAGCTTGACCCGCTGACGCGCCGCTACTCCAGGGCTGCCGGCGTGCTTTCTTTCGTGGGGTTTGCCCCGACCGAGGATGCGCGGTTCGTCATGCTGGTGCTGCTGGACGAGCCCCAGACCGCTCAGTGGGGGAGCGAGGCCGCGGCTCCGATCTTCGCCGCGGTCGGATCCCGGCTGCTCCGCTCCCTCAACGTGCCGCCCCAAGACACCCCGCCGGTTCCGATCGTTCGCGGGGTTTCGAGGGAGCCCCGGGTCGCCGTGGCGAGCCCGGGTGTGGGCTCGCGCCTTGACAGCGCGCTCGACGGGCTACGGATGCCCGAGCTCGTCGGGCAGCGGCTTCGGCCGGCACTCGCCGCCCTCTCGGCATACGCTGTGGGGGTTGAGATTCATGGTCACGGCGTGGTGGTCGCCCAGGAACCCGCCGCGGGCTCCGAGCTCAGACCCGGGACCATCTGCAAGCTTGATCTGGCGCCGCAAGCCAGGAGCTACTGGTGAATTATTTCCGTTGAGCGAACGGATTGTGCCATGCAAACGCTCCTCGACGCGCTCCCGACGAAGAAGATCCGGGGCCGGCTCCCTGAGACCGTGACCGGGCTGGCCTTCGACTCACGCCGGGTGAAGGCCGGAGACTGCTTCGTGGCGGTGCCCGGTCTCAAGGAGAATGGCAGGCGCTTCATCCCCGAAGCCCTGGCCCGGGGGGCCTCCTTGGTGGTGGCCGAGGGGGACGATCCGCTTCCGGAGCGCGAGCAGGGGCGGATCCTCGTTCCCTCAGCGCGGGAGGCTCTCGCGCGGTTAGCCGACGCCTACTTTGGCCATCCGTCGGCACAACTCCTCGTGGTGGGGATCACGGGAACCAACGGGAAGACCACGACCTCCTACTTCGTTGAGGCGCTTCTCTCCGGCATGGGAATGAAGACCGGCGTGATCGGAACGATTCAGTACCGGATCGGGGAGGAAACCCTGACCGCGGGCCACACGACCCCGGAGGCGGTGGAGCTTCAAGCGCTGCTGGCGCGCATGGTGGAATCCGGCGTACGGGGTGTGGCCATGGAGGTTTCGTCCCACGCCCTGGCCCTCCGCCGCGTGGACGGGATCGAGTTCGACGCGGCAGTCTTCACCAACCTCACGCAGGACCACCTGGACTTTCACGGGACGCTCACGGCCTATCGCGAGGCGAAGAAGCGGCTTTTCGCCCTCCTAGCAGCGTCCCGCAAGCCCCGCAGCACCGCGGTGATCAACGCTGACGATCCGGCTGGTGCCTCCATGGTGGTGGGCCTCTCGGTCCCCGCGCTGACCTTCGGGCTGGGCGCCGGGGCCCACGTCCGGGCGATCGAGTTCGCGTCCACCCTCGACGGGATCCGGCTGGAGGTCCGAACGCCCCGGGGTCCGTGCTCGATCCGCTCGCGCCTGATCGGCGAGCCCAACGTCATGAACCTGTTGGCGGCGTGCGCAGTGGGCATCGCGCTAGGCCTGGACCCGGCGGCCATCGCGCGGGATCTGGAACGCGTTCGCGCAGTGCCCGGTCGCTTCGAGCGGGTGGACGCGGGCCAGCCGTTCTTGGTGGTGGTGGACTATGCGCACACCCCCGACGCTTTGGAGCGGCTCCTGACCACGGCGCGTCAGCTCACCCGGGGACGGCTCGCGGTCGTGTTTGGCTGCGGAGGTGATCGGGACCGAGGCAAACGGCCCATCATGGGCGAGATCGCCGCGCGCCTGTCCGACAGGGCCTGGGTCACGTCGGATAACCCGCGGAGCGAACACCCCAGGGCCATCGTTGACGAGATCGTCACCGGGCTCCACCGCGTGTGGCCAGATCCCGCCCGCTATGCTACGATCGCGGACAGGCGCGCGGCGATCCGAGACGCTCTCGCGTGGGCCCGGCCGGGCGATACGGTCGTGATCGCGGGCAAGGGCCACGAGACCTACCAGATCATCGGCTCCGAGTTGCTCCCCTTCGACGACCGGGTAGCAGCACGCCAGATTCTCACGGAGCGCTCGCCATAGGGAGGGGCATGCCGCTGTTCACGGTGCAGGGCTTGGTTCGGGCCACCCACGGCGCCCTCATCGGGGGCGACCTGGGGATTCCTGTGACTGGAGTGTCGATCGATAGCCGGACCCTCAGCGTGGGTGAGGCCTTCTTCGCCATCAAGGGACATCGCCTGGACGGCCATGCCTTCCTTTCCGACGCGGCGGCCCGCGGGGCCTCGTGTCTCGTGGTCCACCATCTCCCCGACGAGCTCCCAGCAACGGCTCCGGTGGTGCTGGTGGATGACACGACCCGCGCTCTGGGACGGCTCGCGGCCTTTCACCGGAGCCGGTTCGATCTTCCCGTGGTCGCCGTGACCGGGTCCAATGGAAAGACGACGACCAAGGAGATGCTCGCGGCACTGCTCGGGACCCGGTGGACCGTGCTCAAGCCCGATGGGAGCCTCAACAACCAGTGGGGGCTCCCGCTCACGCTCTTGCGCCTTTCCCCGGACCACCAGGTCCTCGTGGTGGAGCTGGGGACCAATCAGCCGGGGGAAATCGCATCTCTGGCTTCACTCTGCCGTCCGACGGTTGGGGTGGTGACCACGGTGGCGGCCGCTCACACGGAGGCGCTCAAGACGTTAGAGGGCGTGAGAGCAGAAAAGGCCGCACTGGTGCGGGCGATCCCGGCGGATGGGGCCGTGGTCCTGAACTCTGATGATCCGCTCGTCAGGGCCATGGCTGCCGAGGCTCGGGGGCGGGTGCTCATGGCGGGGTTCGGCCCCAGGGCCCAGGTGCGCGCGGTGGGGGACATTCTGGAGCGGGCCGGAGAGATCGTCTTCACGCTTGAGATCGAAGGTCAGCGTAGCGCCGTGAAGCTGGCCTTCTCGGGCCGCCACAACGTGACCAACGCCCTGCTGAGCGCGGGAGCCGGCGTCGCTCTCGGGCTGGCCTTTGACGAAATCGTCGCCGGTCTTGAGGCGGCGCGCCCCCTCAAAGGGCGCATGATCTGGCGTCGGGCGGGGTCTGTCCGCATTCTGGACGACACCTACAACGCGAATCCGGCTTCGGTGGGCGCGGCCCTGGATGCCGTGGCGGTGGCGCGACGGGCACCCGGCGACTCTGTCGCAGACGGAACGTCGCCGGGTCGTGGCCGACTCCTGGTGGCCCTGGCCGACATGCTGGAGCTAGGCGGCTTCGCTCCCGAGGCCCACCGGGAAGTCGGTCGGCGCGTGGCGGCCCTGGGCGCAGCCGAGTTCGTCGGCGTGGGGCCGCTGATGCGACACGCGGTCGACGCAGCCCGCGAAGCCGGCCTCCTGGACAGCCACCACGTCGAGACCTTCGAGGACACGGTGGCGCTTCTGCTCAAGCGGTTGGTGCCCGGCGATACGCTTCTGGTAAAGGGGTCGCGGAGGATGCGGATGGAGCGCGTGGTGGACACGCTGGTGGCCCGGTTGGGAGGAGGCGAATGAGGAATGCTCTTTCATCTCCTCGTGCCGCTGGCCAAGTACCACATCGTCTTCAACGTCTTCAGGTACATCACCTTTCGGGCGGCGATGGCGACCGTGACGGCGCTGGTGATCTCCTTTTTGCTCGGCCCGTGGCTGATCACGAAGCTCCGCGCCCTCCAGTCGGGAGGCGAGACAATCCGGGAGGACACGCCGGAGCGCCACCGGGCCAAGGCCGGAACGCCCACGATGGGCGGGATCCTGATCCTCTCCGCCATCCTCCTTTCCACGCTCCTCTGGGCAGATCTCCGGAACCGCTACGTCTGGATGATTGTCGTCGCGACAATCGGGCTCGGGCTGATCGGCCTCCTGGACGACCGGAAGAAGCTCCGCACGCGAAAGGGGGTATCGGCCGGCCAGAAGTTCGGCCTCCAGATCCTGCTCATCGGGCTCTTGCTCGGCTCCCTCTATGTCTTTCCGCCCTCCGGCTTCTCCACGGTCCTGGCGGTTCCGTTCTTCAAGGGGTGGCTGATCCCCCTGGGCTGGTTCTGGATCCCCTTCGCGCTCCTGGTGATCGTGGGGGCCTCCAACGCGGTGAACCTGACCGACGGCCTGGACGGCCTCGCGGTTGGTCCGGTCATCATGGCCGGTGGCGCCTTTGCCGTGATCGCCTACCTCACGGGCAACTTCAAGGCCGCCGATTATCTCCGGATCCTGAACGTCAAAGGGGCCGGGGAGCTGACTATCTTCTGCGGCGCCCTCGTGGGGGCAGCCATGGGCTTCCTCTGGTTCAACAGCTACCCTGCCCAGGTCTTCATGGGCGACGTGGGCTCGCTCGCCCTTGGAGGCGCCATCGGGACGCTGGCGGTGCTCACGAAGGCGGAGCTTTTGCTGCCGCTGATCGGTGGGCTCTACGTGGTGGAGGCGGGCTCGGTCATCATCCAGGTGGCTGCCTTCAAGCTCACCGGCAAGCGGGTCTTCCGCATGGCGCCGCTCCACCACCACTACGAGTTGACCGGCTGGCCGGAGCCCAAGATCATCGTGCGCTTCTGGATCATCTCCTTCGCCCTCGCACTGCTGGCTCTGACCACGTTGAAGCTAAGGTAGCGCGATGCATGTGAGGAGGGCTGGATCGAGCGCCGGCTTCGCCGGCGCAACCTTGCATTGG
>CAYFIG010000006.1:0-6614 GCA_964342905.1 uncultured bacterium | reverse complement strand
TGAAGGCGAGCGTAGGGGGGCAAGGCCCCCCTCCGAGGGAATTGGGGGGAGGTATCGGAAGGGGGGCAAGGCCCCCCTCCGAGATAAGTGATGGATTCGGAGCTTCTCGAGGAGGTGACGGTGAGAGGGGCGGCGTACCGGGAGTGGCTCAGGGGGAAGCGGGCCACAGTGGTGGGGCTCGCCCGGAGCGGAGTCGCCGCGACCCAGCTCCTCGTCAAGCTCGGCGCGCGCGTGACCGCCACCGACGCCAAGCCTGTGGCCAGTCTCTCCCCCGATGCTCGCGGTCTCCGGGACACCGGCATTCAGCTGTACGCGGGCGGCCATCCACCCGAGGCCTTCAGCGGAGCCGAGCTGGTGGTCGTGAGTCCGGGCGTGCCCGCCGACCATCCGGCGCTCGCTGCCGTCAGGGCCCGCGGAGTCCCCGTCATCGGAGAGCTTGAGCTGGCGTGGCGGGTTATGGAGGCCGAGGTCATTGCCATCACCGGAACCAACGGGAAGACCACCACCACCGCGCTGGCCGGTGCGCTCTTGAGGGAGCAGATCCGCCCCGTGCTCGTGGGTGGCAACATCGGCCCGCCGCTGGCGGCCCACGCTCTTGACTTTCCTGCTGACGGAATTGTGGTGGCCGAGGTCTCGAGCTTTCAGCTGGAAACCATCGAGGCATTCCGCCCCCGGGTGGCTTCCGTCCTGAACCTGACCCCGGACCACCTGGACCGTCACGGAAGCTTCGCGGCCTACGTCGCCGCCAAGGCCCGGATCTTCGAGAACCAGACCGAAGCGGACTGCGCCATCCTCAACTTCGACGACGTGGCGACAGCCGCCCTCGCGGGTCGAACAAAGGCGCACGTTATCTTCTTCAGCCGCCAGCATCCCCTGGAACGCGGCGTCTTCTGCCAGGACGGCTGGATCGTGGCCTGGCTCAACAGCCACCTGGAGCAGATCTGCCCTCTCGCTGAGATCTTCCTCCGAGGCCAGCACAACGTGGAAAACGTGCTGGCGGCCACGGCCTGCGCGCTCTGGACGGGAATGGCGACGACGTCCATCCGGAGGGCGATCCAGGCCTTCAGGGCAGTGTCTCACCGGATCGAGTGGATCCGAGACATTGGAGGCGTGGCCTACTACAACGACTCCAAGGGGACCAACGTGGCGTCTACGTTCAGGGCTCTGGAGAGCTTCACCGAGCCTGTGATCCTCATTGCTGGAGGGCGCGGGAAGGGTCAGGACTTTGCTCCGCTGGCGAAGGCGGCCAGCGGGCGGGTCCGCCTGGCAGTACTGATCGGAGAGGACCGGGAGAGGATCCGAGCCGCGCTCGACGCCGTGGGCATCCGAGCGGTGTTCGCTGATTCCATGGACGCGGCGGTGAGGCTGGCGGGCGCGGCGGCGCGACCCGGCGAGGTAGCCCTGCTCTCCCCGGCCTGCGCCTCCTTTGACATGTTCGAAAACTTCGAGCAGCGTGGCGACGCCTTCCGGGCCGCCGTCCTGGCCCTCGGGGAGCCTCTCGAGGGAGGACCGCGCTGATGCCCCGGAAGCTCAAGCCTGACCCATGGCTCTTCGGGTGCGCCGTGGTGTTAATCACCGTGGGCGTGGTGATGGTCTACTCCGCCAGCGCCATCGTGGCCGCCGATCGCTTCCAGGACCCGTACTTTTTTCTCAAGAAGCAACTCATCTGGGTGGCGCTGGGGTTCGGGTGCCTCTGGGCGGCCATGGCGGTGGACTACCATCGCTGGGAGCGCGCCGTGGTTCCGCTTCTGGCGCTTGCCCTGGCGCTCCTGGTCCTGGTGCTGATCCCGCCCCTCGGCCAGGAGATCAACGGGACGCGCCGGTGGTTCCGGTGGGGAGCGATTTCCTTCCAGCCCGCCGAGTTGACCAAGCTCGCCCTCGTCTTATACCTGGCTTTCTTCTTCAGCCGCCGGGAGGCGGTGGAGAACTTCTTGGGCGACCTGGTGCCGCCGCTCCTGGTGACCGGCGCCATGGCGGGGCTGGTGCTGCTCCAGCCAGACCTCGGCTCGAGCTTGACCCTACTGGCTCTCGTGTTCGGCCTGCTGTACCTCGCTGGTGCACGAGCCAGGCAGATGGGGTTCGTCGGGGCCTTGGCGATCCCGCTGGTGGCTCTGGCGATCGCCGTGGCGCCCTACCGGTGGAAGCGCATCGTGACCTTCCTTGATCCCTGGGCCGATCCGCGGGGGAGCGGCTTTCAGATTATCCAGTCCTACCTCGCCCTTGGATCGGGCGGCTGGTTCGGTCTCGGCCTCGGTGAGTCCAAGCAGAAGCTCTTCTACCTTCCCGAGCCTCACACCGACTTCATCGTCGCCGTTATCGGCGAGGAGCTGGGACTCGCCGGCACCTTGGCGGTGGTGGGGCTCTTCGCCGTCTTGATCTGGCGCGGGCTCCGGGTCGGTCTCAGAGCTCCGGACTCGTTCGGCGCCTACCTGGCGCTGGGGCTCACCCTGCTCCTTGCGTCCCAAGCGCTCGTGAACTTGGGAGTGGTGACGGGGCTCTTGCCCACCAAGGGATTGCCCTTGCCATTTGTCTCCGCTGGCGGCTCGTCAATCCTGACGACCATGGTGGCGACCGGCGTGCTCCTGAACATCTCCCAGCACGCGAGCGTAACGGGGTGACGCGTGTTTAAGAAGTACCAGCAGATCTACTTCGTGGGGATCGGGGGCGCCGGCATGAGCGGCATCGCCGAACTGCTCCTGAACATGGGCTACCGGATCACCGGCTCGGACCTCAAGCGCACCGAGACGGTGGAGCGCCTCGAGCAACTTGGCGCCAAGGTCTTCATCGGCCACGAGCCGACCCATGTGGAGGGAGCGCACGTGGTGGTCTATTCGTCCGCCGTAGCGAAGGACAACGTGGAGGTGCAGGGCGCGCGCGCGCGCGGGATCCCGGTGATCCCCCGCGCGGAGATGCTGGCCGAGCTGATGCGGCTCAAGTACGGCATTGCCGTGGCCGGGACCCACGGCAAGACGACCACCACCTCCATGGTGGCGGCGGTGCTTGGCGAAGGCGGATTTGATCCGACGGTCGTGGTGGGCGGTCGGGTCCACGCCCTCGGGGCGAACGCGCGCCTGGGGCAGGGGGAGTTTCTGGTGGCAGAGGCCGACGAGTCCGACGGGTCCTTCTTGAAGCTGACCCCCACGATTGCGGTGGTGACCACCGTGGACGCCGAGCACGTCGACTACTATCCGTCAATCGAGGCCATCCGAGAGACCTTCCTCCAGTTCGCCAACAAGGTTCCCTTCTACGGGGCTGTCGTCCTCTGTCTGGACCAGCCGAACATTCAGCTGATGATTCCCCGGGTGGAGAAGCGCCTGCTCACCTACGGCCTCGAGTCGGGGGCGGAGCTGACCGCGCGCCGCGTGGTCCTGTCAGGGCTCACCTCCCGCTTCGAGGTGGTGCACCGCGGCCGTGCCCTCGGCGAGTGCCAACTCCAGGTGCCGGGAACTCACAACGTCCTCAACGCTCTCGCCGGGATCGCCGTCGGGCTGGACCTCGAGATCCCCTTCGCGACCATCGCGCGCGCGCTGGCTGGCTTCTCGGGCGTCCAGCGGCGTTTTCAGATCAAAGGCGAGGCCCGGGGAGTGCTCGTGGTGGACGATTATGGCCATCACCCGGCCGAGATCCGAGCGACCCTGGCCGCGGCCAAGGCCGGATTCGACCGCCGTGTCATCACCGTGTTTCAACCCCACCGCTACACCCGCACGCTCCACCTCCGTCAAGAGTTCCTGACGGCGTTCTATCAGGCCGATGTGCTCCTGGTCATGGACATCTACCCGGCCGGCGAGCCCCCGATTCCCGGAGTGCACGCTCGGGACTTGGCCGAGGGGATCGTCGCTCACGGGCACCGCGAGGTGATATACGTGGACAACGACCGCGGGCGAATCCTGGACTACCTCTGTGAACACACGCGGTCCGGGGACTTGGTTCTGACTCTCGGGGCAGGCGACGTGGGCCAGCTGGGGGGGGAGCTTCTCGCCCGGCTGAGCGTCGAAGAGGGGCCCGCGAAGAGGAGGGCGAAATGCTAGGCGAGATCCGGGGTGGAGTGCGTTTCAAGGAGCCGCTCGCCTTCCACACCTCCCTACGCCTCGGCGGGCCGGCGGACATCTTCGTCATTCCGCAGGACGTGGATGATATCCGCCATGCCGTCTCCTTCGCCGAGAAAGAATGCCTGCCGGTTGAGGTCATCGGCGGCGGGAACAACCTGCTGGTGAAGGACCGGGGAGTCCGGGGGGGGGTCCTGAAGCTCGAGGGATGCCTGGGCCGCGTCGAGTTCCACGGCGAGGAGGCGGTGGCCGGGGCGGGGGCCAGCCTCTCTGCCCTGATCCGGGAGGCGATGTCCCTCTCGCTGGGCGGCATCGAGTGCCTCGTGGGCATCCCGGCCACCATCGGCGGGGCCCTGGCCATGAATGCGGGGACGCCCGATGGCGCGATCGGAGACTTTGTCTCCGCGGTGTATTTCCTCCACCCCGACGGGACCATCGGCGAGCTGAAACCGGGCGCGACGACCTTTGGCTACCGGTTGTTCTCGTTCCCGAGCGGGGCCATTTTGGTGGGGGCGCGTCTCCGGCTCCACCGCCGGCCGCAAGCCGAGGTTCAGCGGGAGATCAAGCAGCGATTGAAGCACAAAAAGACGACCCAGCCGCTGGCCCTGGCCTCGGCGGGCTGCGTCTGGAAAAACCCGTCCGGCGATCACGCCGGGCGGCTCATCGAAAAGGTCGGCCTCAAGGGCAAGCGGCTGAACGGCGCCGAGGTCTCTGCCAAGCACGCCAACTTCATCGTCAACCGCGGCGGTGCCACCGCGGCCGACGTGCTGGCGCTCATGCAACTGATGCGGGAGCGAGTGTCCGCCCAGTTCGGGATTACCCTCGAGCCCGAGATCCAGATCATCGGCGAGTGATGCCGGGCCGCTGGGGTATCCTCTCTCCGCGGCGCGGCCCCGATAGCCTCGACGATCTGGCCGAGCGCAGAACCTTCATCGCCGGCCAGCGCGTGCGGGCCCGGCGCGTTCCACGCCGGGCCGTGGGCCTGGTCTCGGGGCTCGCCCTCGGAGCAGTCCTGGTCTCGAGCCAGTTCGCCCTCCTCCATTGGTTCCTGACCTCTCCGCGCTTCGCGGTCACCCGGGTGGAAGTCCGTGGGCCCGGCTGGCTCAGCGAAGCGGAGGCGCAGGCTCTCGCGGGAATCGAGCTCGGGCAGAACCTCTTCAGGCTGGACGCCGAGGCCGTCGCCCGCCGTCTCGAGCGTCTTCCCCGGATCAAGAGCGTCCAAGTCATCCGGAGCCTGCCCAACCGAGTCACCCTGTTGATCGAGGAGCGCCAGCCCTTCACCCTCGCCGTGCACGCGGGCCGCCTCTATTGGCTGGACGAGGAAGGCGTGGTGCTGGGGCCCGAGCCCCGTGCCGTCGCCCCGAGACTGCCGCTCGTCACCGGGCTCGGGCGTGAGAACCCGGTTGACAACCCCGCCGCGAGCGGGGAGAGCCGAGCGGCGGTGACGCTCGTCAGGGCGATCCTTCGCACAGCGAGCCCGCTCGCTGCCCAGCTCTCCGAGATTGACGTGGGGCAGGCCGATCAAGGGCCGGTCCTCTACACAGTGGATGGCATTGAGGTGAGGCTCGGGGACGAACGGTGGGAGGAGCGGCTCGGACGGCTCGAAGGGGTGCTCGCCCAGCTTCGGGCCCAGGGCGAGCCGGTCGAGTCCATTGACTTTCGCTTTCGGGACCAAGTCGTCATGAAGCCTAAACCGTAGCGGACCCGATGGGCAGAGGATCACGGCCGGTGCTGATCACGGGGTTGGATGTCGGGACCACCAAGATCTGCGTCGTTATCTCCGAGCTGACGTCTTACGGGGGGCTGAACATCATCGGCGTCGGCACGAGTCCCTCCCGGGGGCTCCGCAAGGGCGTGGTGGTGAACATCGACTCCACGGTGGAGGCCATCAAGAAGGCCGTGAGCGAAGCTGAGGCAATGGCCGGGGTGGAGGTGGAGTCGGTCTTCGCCGGCCTGGCCGGCGGCCACATCCGCGGGATCAACAGCCGCGGCGTCGTGGCTGTCTCGGGCAAGGGAAAAGAGGTGAGTCCCGCCGACGTGGAGCGGGTCCTGGAGGCGGCGCGCGCGATCAACCTTCCTCCGGATCGGGAGATCATCCACGTCCTTCCCCAGACCTTCGTCGTGGACAACCAAGACGGGGTCAGGGAGCCTATCGGGATGTCAGGGGTGCGGCTCGAGGTCGAGGTGCACATCGTCACCGGCGCGGTGATGTCGATCCAGAACCTGATTCGGGGCGCCAATCGGGCTGGCCTGACCGTCCAGGATATCGTGCTCCAGCCGTTGGCCTCCGCCGAGGCGGTCCTGTTTGCAGACGAAAAGGAGCTCGGCGTCCTCCTCGTGGATCTCGGCGGCGGGACCACGGACGCGGTCCTTCTTCGCGATGGCGCCATCTGGTCCAGCAGCGTTCTGGCCCTGGGTGGCGACCACATCACCAACGACATCGCTGTGGGGTTACGCACACCAACCGCAGAGGCGGAGCAGCTCAAAAAGCGCCACGGCTGCGCCCTGACCGCACTGGTGCGGGAGGACGAAACGATTGAGGTTCCGTCGGTCGGCGGGCGCAAGTCC
>CAYFIG010000005.1:16761-19337 GCA_964342905.1 uncultured bacterium | reverse complement strand
AAGAAAGATCGGATAGTAGGCCATCAGCCAGCCTTCCCCTGAACCTCTTCCGCAGTGGCCAGATACTCAGCGATGGTGTGGACGAGAGCGCCCATGGTGGGCTTCTCGGAGCGAATTCGGGGCGTGACCCCGTGCTCCGCAAGCGCCGCCTCCGAGACCGGTCCCTGCACGGCCACGGACTCGCGAAGCGCTGTCCGAAGCCCCTCGCCCAGGCCAAGGCGCTCCGCCACAGCGAAGAGGTGCTTGACCTGGGGTGCGCTGGTGATCGCCAGCACGTCAACACGGCCCTGGATGAGGTCGTGGATCAACCGGACCAGCGGCTCCTGATCCTCCGGGAGCGCCCACTCGTAGAGGGGGATTTCGAACACGGTCGCCCCGCGCGCCCTGAGCCCCTCCACCAGGAAACGGTTCTCCTCGCCGTAGAGCTGGACCGCCACGACTTTTCCGCGAAGCTCATGGTTGGCCAGCTCCCTCAGGAGCCCTTCCGACGTGGGCTCCTTGGGCACCAGGTCAATCCGCACCCCTGCCTCGCGGAGCACCGCGATCGGCTTCGGCCCGCGGGCGGCGACGAACATCTCCTGAAGGACCGTGAAGAGTGCCTCGCGCTTCCCCGCCTCGGTCGCCAGGCCAAAGAAGGCGCGGGTCCCGACGCCGGTGAGGAAAATAATGACGGACACGTCACGGCGGCAGATGCGTTCGAGGACGTCGAGGGCCGGCTGTCGCTCGCGGACAGGGACCTCACGGACAGCGGGCGCGGAGTACGGAATTCCCCCGAGCTTCGTGATAAGACTCGCCAGCTCGGTGGCGCGCCGGGCCTCAGTGATGGCGATCGTTTTTCCGCGGAGGGAGGTCACCGCCCGACCTACCCGTCAGCCGTCCACCCCGTGGGGCGGCCGCCCCGGCGAGGGGTCCCGCGCGACCGCGGCGACTGCCGCGCCCGCGACGAACTCCCGCAGCTCCTCGTCGCTGTGCCGCGCTGAGAACTGGCGGAAGTTCTCCCCATCCTTGCGCTCCGCGAGGTATCTCCTGAGGAGTCGCTCGACAGCCTCGGGCACCTCGGTCGCCGCGACGCGGTAGCCGACCGGGCGGGCCTTGGCCTGGTGCTTCCCCACGGCCCCGCCCACGCAGAAGTAGTACGCGTCCACCATTTTCCCTTCCACCTTCGTCTTCTTCCCTTCAATCCCGATGTCGGCAATCCAGTGCTGCCCGCAGCTATTCGGGCAGCCGGTGACGTGGATCTTCACGTGCTGGCCGAAGCCCGGCATCCGTGTTTCCAGCTCTTCCACCAACCAGCGGGCGAAGCCCTTGGTCTCCGTCAGGGCCAGCTTGCAGAACTCGGTGCCGGTGCAGGCGATGGTGCCCCGCCAGAAGGGCGAGCCTTCGAGCCTGAGCCCCGCGGCCTCGATCTCTCTCGCCAGCGCCTCGGCGCGCTCCTTGCGGACGTTCAGGATCAGGAGGTTCTGCATGGCGGTCGTCCTGAGCTCACCCGTCCCGTACCGGTCGGCCAGGTCAGCCACGATCCGCATCTCGGCCGACGTGATCCGGCCCCGCAGGACGGCGAGGCCAGCATAGACGTAGCCCGCCTGCTTCTGCGGGCGAATCCCGACATGGTCCCGGTATATGTCGTCCGGCGGTTCCTCAGGCACGGCGGCATCGAGCCGAAAGCCGATGCGCCGCTCCAACTCCTCCTGAAAGCGCTCCACGGTCCAGCCGTGGGTCAGAAACAGAAACTTGAGCCGCGCCTTCTCGCGGTCCTGCCTGAGACAGTCGGAGTCCCGGAAGATCTCGCTGATCCCCCGCACGACCGGGAGGACCTGATTCCAATGGACGAAGGCGCCGAGGCGCAGGGCCAAGTGCGGGTTCGTTGAGAGCCCGCCGCCGACCCGGACTGAGAAGCCGATCTCCCCCGTCTCGGGGTGCGTGAGTGCCGTCATGCCGATGTCGTTGATCTCGGGGTAGGAGCACCAGACCCGGCAGCCGGTGATGGAGATCTTGTACTTGCGCGGGAGGTTGGAGAACTCCGGGTTGCCGTTCAGCATCCGGGTCGCCGCGTGGTTCAGGGGGGAGGCGTCTACGATCTCGTCGGCGTCCACGCCGGCCAGCGGGCAGCCGGTGATGTTGCGGGTCACGTCCCCGCACGCCCCCATGGTGGTGATCCCGCACCGCCAGAGGCTCTGGAAGATCTCCGGGATGGCCTCGATCGGCACCCAGTGGAGCTGGACGTTCTGGCGGACGGTGAGGTCTCCGATCCCGCGCGCGTGCTTCTCGGCGAGATCGGCGATCGTGCGGAGCTGGTGGGAGAGGAAGAAGCCGTTGGGGATCCGGATCCGCACCATGAAGTAGGGCACGGCCTTCCCCTCGCCGCCCTTACCTCCCACGGCGCCGATGCCGTCGCCCTGGGTGTAGATCCCCCACGTGCGGAAATAGGTATTGAGCCACGACGCTGGGATCGCCTGATACCCCTCGCGCGCAAAACGGAGAATCTCGGAGTAGGCCTCCCAGGGGTTCAGCTCCCGCTTGAGCCTCTCGGCCCTCTGCGCCTTCGTCTCTTTTACTGGAGCCTCTTTGACAGGCTC
>CAYFIG010000005.1:7283-16751 GCA_964342905.1 uncultured bacterium | reverse complement strand
GCGGGCAACGGCTCGCCCCGGCCCAAGAGCTCGCGCACCAAGGCCCCGCTCAACCCCACCCGGTCCGACGGACCGTGCGGGCATGTCTTGGAGGAGGTGACCGTGTCGCACCGGCGGCAGTAAAAGGTCTCGTCGAAGAAGAGGGGGACGATGCCGAGCTCCCCGGGGCTGAACTGCCGGAAGACCTCGTCCACCGAAAGCGGGGACGACGCGGTCTCGATCCCTGCGTACTCCCGCCCCACGACAAAGTGGGTGCAGCCGTAGTTCTTCCTGACCAGGGCGTGGAAGAGCGTCTCCCGGGGCCCGGCATAGCGCATGGCGCCGGGAAACACGGCGAGGACAACCCGGTCTTTCGGGAAGTACTGCTCGACCAGGACCTGGTAGCAGCGGACCCGAACCTCCGAGGGCACCTCATCGAGCTTCGTCTTGCCCACCAGGGGGTGGATCAAGAGGCCATCCAGCGGCTCCAGGGCACACTTCTGGATGTACTCGTGGGAGCGGTGGACCGGGTGCTGGCTCTGAAACCCCACGACGGTGCGCCATCCAAGCTCGCTGAATCGGGCCCGCGTCGAGGCTGGATCCAGACGATAGGACTCGAACCCCTTCAACGGCGGGCGCGCGATCAGGTCAACCGGTCCGGCCAGAAGCAGTTCGCCGCGGGTGATCTGGTACTCCACTCCGGGGTGACGCGGGTCCTCCGTTCCGTAAACGAGGCGCGCTTCCTCGCGCCAGTCGTAGGCGAAGCGCTCTTCCACGCGGAGGATGCCGAGCAGCTCCTCCCAGGGCGCCACGAGCGCGACCTCTTCCCCTTCCGTCACGGCATCCGCGGCAGACCGTCGAAGCGCCAGCGTGATCGGGAGCGTCCAGGGAAGGCCGCTGGCCAGGCGCATCTCATGGAGGACGCTCCGGTAATCAGCCTGACCCATAAACCCCTCGAGGGGGCTCAGGGCGCCGACGGCGAGCAGCTCGAGATCCGACATTGTCCGGGCGTTGAGGGCAATCCGCTTCAACGAAGAGGCCCGCCGACGGGCTTCCTCCAGGGCCTGGCCCCGGAGGACCCGATCCACCAGCCTCCCGCCGTGGGGACGAATCGTGTGATTTACGGAAACGTCAGCCATTTGCCATGCCTCCCGACCGCGCCTACGCCGTCGCTGACGATCTCGGGATCTGCCTCCAGGGGGTCTAGCTCGCGCTGGAGCCGCTCGATCCGGTGGGCCTTCGTATCCTTGACTGCCTCGCTCCCGGCTCTCCATTTTTCCATGAGAAATAAGAGATACTACATTTCTAGATAGGGAAAGTCAAGAATTAAATTTCTCTTTAGAATAGCGGCGTAAGCTCTAGAAAAGGAGTCCCGGAAAGATCCGAGAACTGCCGCGGATTAAAAGAAGTAGCGCAAAACGAGGCTCACTCTGGACTCAAAGGGGGCCAACCCGAACTCCGAGTCTCTCCCGCCCTCAAGGATCGTGGCATTGATGCCGAGGCGAAAATTTTTGAGCCCGACGAAGTCGATGATCGGAGCGACCGCAAAGCTTCGATCTTCGGCATTGAGCAAGAAGGAAACAGAAGTATCGAATTGCTCGAAGAACTTCGCGTTGTGGAACCGAAAGAACAGGTAGTGTTGGCGAAGCCGTCTGAACGTCAGGAGCTCGTTCGCCCGGAGAAGATTACTGCGGGGCAGATCGCCGAAGACCCCGGCAAGAAACCGCGAACGGCTAAATTCGACAAGCTCCAGAACCCGATCCCATTGCCGCCCGGTGTAGCCGTCTTGAACAAAGTAGTACTCGCTAATGATATTCGTTCCATCGCTGAACGTGTAGTTTCCCCCCACCACGAGCTCCGCAAAGACCTTGTCGCGATCAGGCGGATCGCGGATTTCGAAGAGGGCGGGGCGCACGGTATCAATGGCCTCCTGAGTTTTCCTGACCTGCTTTCGTGGGCTTCCCCACCGACCGGCAGCCTCGGCGTGAAGCTCAAGCTGCTCCCCCACGGTCTTGGAGAGGTGGAGCCCGACGCCGGGACGGGCGGCCAGAAAGTACAGGACCGAGCTGTCCAGCTTGGCGGCTTCGAAAAGCACTGACACCTTGAACAACGCCCGCGTTTCTCCATCCTGGAGGTCCGGCACATGGGGAACCACGAGCGCGCTCAGGGTGAAGTTCTTAAAAAAGACATCCACCCCTGCCACGAGGTTCCCTGCGCGGTCCGCTCTGCGCTCCTCTTCGCGCTTGGAGAAATCCTGCTCTTTGGCTTCGGCAAGAAAATCGGTCGGATTAAATGAGAGTCCGACCCCTTCCCGATAGTTCTTCACGCCCAGGGTCAGGAAGGCCCGCTGAAACAGGTTGGCATCCATGTAGAGGTCATCAACGGGCAATGTGAAGTCTGTTTCGGCCGGCCGGATTTCGACGGTCGGCCTGAGCTTGGTGACCAGCTTCAGAGGGCCGGACGCTATCGTCGCATTGAGATTCCCGTAGGTCCGGTTTTGCCGCTCGGGAAAGGTCAGGATCTCCGAGCGCGGGTTCACGCGCGTATCACGTCGAAGGACAAAATAAATCGGCTCCTCCGTGACATGGCCGAACCAATCAACTCGAAGACCCCCGCGTTCTTCCGCACCCGAGACGAACGGCGTTACCAGAAACGTGATCAGCGCGAGCATCAGGCCGAGAACGCGACTCCTCACCGCACATGCTCGAGATACGTCCGCTGGAAGAAAATATCCGGTGTGTCTTCTTCTCGCATCGAGACGTATTCCAAGACCGAATACTCGCCTTTTCTGATCGCGTCGTGAATTTCGAGGATCGTGGGGCGCTCTTCGCCGAGGACCAACCGGTACCCCTTGTAGTAACCGACTTTAAGAAGTTTCCCGGACAGGGCGAGGAATTCAGCCTTGATGGGCCTGAGCGTTTCCCGGTCCACCCACAGCGTGATCCGGTCGTGCGCCGCGCCCTTGGATTTCGCCTGGAGATCTACCCGGAGCGCGCGTACCCCCTCAAGGGGTTCTTCCGTGGCGCGGGCGGCGCGATAGTCCAGGTTATAGACCACCCTGGCAACATCGCCGTACGCAATCTGTCCGAGGAGGCGCTGCTGGGGAGAGATCCGGAGCGCGCCCCGGCTCCCGGGAATGTAGATCCAGAGGTTCTCGCCGCTCATCAGGAGCACCCGTCCCCTGTTCGCGGGAGGAGCGGTGAACTTCACGAGGCTCTTTGACGAATCTTTCACGTGTACGGTGAACCCGTTGACGGAGTGCACGTCAGCGCCTCGGTAGGTTGTCAGCTTCAGATCGAAGACGAACGTCTCCGGAGCCCTGATCTGATCGACCTTTTCAAGGAGCTGCTCGGGTGCTTTCAGCAGCTGATCGACCGTCTGGCCAGCCGCCGGGACGGGCCCCAAAAGGCCAGAGGCGGCGAAGCCAATGAGCGAGAACAGCTCGAGGCAACGTCGAGACAATTCGCTCACGGGTGGCCCCATGTTGTCTCAGGTGTGCTGCAGCGCCTCGACAACACTGAGCCGGACAGCCCTGAGCGCCGGATAGATGGCAGAGACGGTCGCAACCACAACCGTCGAGACAAATGACGAGAGAATCACCCACGGGTCGAGAAGGATGAGGGCGATGTAGCCGCGCGACATACCGGGGGGCGGAGGAATCGGGATGCCGCCGGAATAATTGATCGCCAATGCGACGGCCATGCCCGCGATGATTCCTATCACGCCTCCCACGGCCCCGATGAGGAAGCCTTCGGTGAGAAACAGCCTGAGGATCCGGCCCCGACGGGCCCCGACGGCCCGGAGCGTTCCGATCTCCCGAACCCGCTCGAAGACCGACATGGTCATGGTGTTGGCGATACTGAACAGCACGATCGCGGCGATGATGATCCTGACGACCTGAAAGATCCCCCGGTACATGGCCACCACCCGGTGATAGAACGGCGCAAGCTGATCCCACGTCTGGAGTTCCAGTCGAAGTCCCTTGTCTTTGATCACGCGACGGATCTCGGCGGCGACCTCGGGAGTGCGCTCGGTCTCGTCGAGAAGGACCACGACGGTCTCCACCTTCGTCGTGTTGAGTAACCGCTGGACCATCGGCAGGGGGAGCTTGACGAACACGCTGTCATACTCCAGCGAGCCAGTCTGCCCGATCCCGGCCAGCTGAAAGTCCGTGGCGTTGATCGTCCCGTCCAGGGTTGTGGTGAGCACGGTCAGCGGGTCCCCGACCTTTCGGCCGAGCGCTTTGGCCAGCTCGGTGCCAACGATCCCTCCATCCGGGGGACCCTGGCTTAACGGCTGGCCCGCGATAAGAGTCTCGAAGGTGCTCAGCTCTTCCTCCGACTGCGGGAGGACCCCGGTCGCCTTGCAGGTCAGCGTCTGCTCTCCGGTGCTGATCAGCCCGGCAAACGTGAGGCGGGCGGTCACCACTGTCACGTGGGGGATGTTCAGGAGCAGAGCCTGAAGCGAAGGAAAATTCTCGATCAGGTAGTTGGCCGGGGCGGCCGCCCCACGCTCGGCATACCCCTCCTGGTGCAGCTGGATGTGCCCGATCTGGGTGTGGATCGTGTTTTCCCTGAGCCCCCAGAAGGTGAACTCGATAAACCCGCCGAAGACGATCAAGGCCACCATCCCCGACGCGATGGCCAGGAAGGTGATGGCGGTCCGCCGCTTGTTCCGAAAGATGTTCCGCCAGGCCAGCGCCCATGTCATCGCGGATTTCCCGGAGCGTCGTCGGTAAGCGCGCCGTCCCGGATCTGGTGGACCCGGTCAGCGTACCGAAGGATCTCCCGGTCATGAGTCGAGAAGACGAAGGTCGCCCCATGCTGTCGGTTCATCTGCCGCATCAGCTCGAGGACCGCTTGACCGGTCTCCGAATCAAGGTTCGCCGTCGGCTCGTCGGCAAGGATGATCCGAGGATTGGTCACCAGAGCGCGGGCGATGGCCACTCGCTGCCGCTGCCCGCCGGACAGCTCATCCGGCCGGTGACGCGCATGGTCCCGGAGCCCGACCTCCTCCAAGATCATCGCCACGCGCAGCTGGCGATCCCGTCTACCGACCCCTTGGATCAGGAGGGGGTATTCGACGTTTTCCCAGGCCGTCAGCACGGGGATCAGGTTGAAAGTCTGAAAGACGAATCCGATCAGGCGGTTGCGGAGGTCTGAGAGCCGAGCGTCGGACAGGGCCAGGACATCCTCGTTCATGATTGACACCCGACCGGACATGGGCCAGTCGAGGCAACCCATGATATTCAGCAGCGTGGTCTTCCCGCTCCCGGATGGGCCGCAGAGAGCCACGAACTCCCCGGCATCGACCCGCAACGTTATCCCTCTGAGGGCGGGGACGAGCGTGCGTCCCAACTCGTACTCTTTGGTGACTGACACGACCGACAGAACGGCCATGATGACTCCCCCGCTGGCCCATATCGCTAGAGCCGCTTCTTCGCCTCCCGTCCCCACTCGGAATTCGGGGCAAGTTCCAGAGCCTTGGTCCAATGGTCCCTGGCCAGCTGCTCCTCGTTCTCGTCCTTATAGATCTCGCCAAGCTTGAAATGGAGCTCGGCTACCATCGCAGGAGAGAACATCTGCGCGTGCTGCCCGTCTGGGGCAGACAGCTTGAGGAGGTGCTGTAAATCTGTCTTCGCGTAGTGTGCGCGGTTAAAGAACCTCGGGAGCTTCAGGCTGTTGTTGACACGGACGAACCGGACCGTCACATTATCCGGATCCCTGGCCACGGCCGTGTCGATGAGCTTCGCCCCGTCCCGGACCGCGCTCAGCTTGGTGATCGGATTCCAGGAGTCCCGGGCCACCATGGTCCGTGCGCTACCGAAGTACGCGAGGACCTCGGCGTCGCCGGGCAGGAAGGCTCTGGCTTGCTCAAGATACTTCACGGCTGTGGAGACTGCGCCTCGCGCTTTCAGTCTCCCGAGGTTATGGTACGCAATGCCCAGCGCCTTCAAGGCGCCCGGATCGTTGGGGCGAGCTTGAAGGTCCCCCTCATACTCTTTGATCACGCCCTCCAGCGCGGTCTTCTCACGCATCCCGTAAATCGCAACGAGCGGGGTCGATTGCGCCTCCGCGAGGCTTGCGAGCAGAAAGACAGCCAAGCAACTCCACCCGAGGTTCATGATGCTCTCCATAGTCGGCCTCCTGTCTGCCTCATGAGATAGTTTTGGGTCGGATAATATTCGCTCCGGCTCAGAGGCTCCACCTTCCCGCGCAGTCGTGATACTGCTTCTGAGAGGGAGGAGAGGTCACTGACGGCCATTGCTGGCATGCCTCGAGCCTGACGGGCCAAAAGACCGGTCAGCACCCGGCCCGGCCCCACCTCGATGAACGTGGACACACCTCGGTCCAGGAGCGCCTGAATCGAGCCTTGCCACTCCACGGGCGTGGTCAGCTGGCGTACCAACAGTTCCCGCGCTAACAGGCCTCCCTTGTGGATCTCGGCTCCCACATTGGAGACTACGGGCGTCCTCGCAGGGGCGAACGTCACGGCCGTGAAGGCGCCCCTGAGCGTCTCCTCCACGGGTGCCATGAGCGGAGAGTGGCAGGGAGCCCCGACCCGAAGGGGAACGACCCCCGCCCCTTCCTGCCGGGCCCGCTCCATCGCCGCGCGAACCGCCGGGATCGTCCCGCTAATCACCACCTGGCCCGGGGCGTTGAAGCCGGCGGGGGTGACCAGTCCGGCCCGAGCTGCCTGCTGACAGAGGTGAATAACCTGCGTCCGCTCGAGGCCGATCAGGGCTGCCATCATTCCGGGAATCCGTTCCATGGCTCGACCCACAACTCGCAGCGCCTTGAGAACCGCCTGGAACGGCATGACGCCGGCCACGATGTTGGCCGTGTACTCCCCCAGGCTGTGACCCGCAAGGTAGGCGGGTGTGAGTGCCCCGACCTCGTGTTCCAGCACCCGCAGAGCGGCCAGGGACACCGTGCACACCGCCGGCCGGGTGTGGGAGGGGCGATCGAGGATCTCCTCCGGGGCCTCGAAACACAGCCCTCGCATGTCCAGTTGAAGGGCGTCGCTGGCCTCCTCAAACACCTCGCGGGCCGCGCTAAAGACGTCATAGAGGTCCCGACCCATTCCGCGGAACTGTGATCCCTGCCCGGGGAAAAGAACGGCGCTTCGCTGCGCTACCATTGCGGCCCTCGCGTAAGGCCACGATGGAGGATCAGGGTGACGTTCTGCCCACCAAAGCCAAACGCGTTCGAGAGCGCCACGCTCAGCTCAGCCTTGCGAGCCACGTTGGGCACATAATCCAGGTCGCATTCGGGATCCCTCTCCCGATAGTTGATCGTGGGTGGAATTGCCTGATTCACGAGGGCAAGGATGGTTGCGATGCACTCCACAGCGCCTGAGGCCGTGATGAGATGTCCCGTCATGGCCTTGGTCGAGCTGACGGGGATCTTTTTCGCACGAGGGCCAAAGACCCGCCTGATCGCCAACGTTTCGATCTGGTCGTTCAGCCAGGTTCCGGTCCCATGGGCGTTGATGTAACCGACCGCTTCGGGTGACAGCCCTGCGTCCAAGAGGGCGCGCGTCATGGCCAGGACCGCGCCGATCCCTTCGGGGTGGCTATCGGTGAGGCGGTAGGCATCGCAGGAGGCGCCGTACCCCGAAAGTTCCGCGTAGATCCGGGCCCCCCGACGCGCCGCGTGCGCAAGTGTTTCCAACACCACCACACCGGCCCCATCGGCGAGCACCGTGCCATCTCGACGGGCGTCAAATGGACGGAGGGCCCCGCCCCCGGCCTCATTCCGGGTGGAAAGCGCGCCCAACAGAAAGAAAAAGAGAAGCTTGATCGGGTTGACACCCTCCTCCGTGCCTCCAGCGAGCACGATGTTGGCCTCTCCCCGCTCGAGGCAGCGCTTGGCCTCGCCAATCGCCTGCGCACCTCCCGCGCAGGCGGTAGAGATGAGCGTCACGGGGCCCCGGATTGGGAATCGCCGGCCAAGGAAGAGGGCCGGCGTGACCGAGGCCCCATAGAGTGATGCCAGGCCGCGCTCGGTCCGGAGCGCCTCCCGACACAACATCTCCGCATCGAAGCCGTTGGGGGTCATTGCCGCGGCCCGCGCCGCGAGGGCCGCGATCTGAGGGTAGTCGGGGACGTGGTAGCCACTCACGCCGAGGAAAAGCCCGACCCGCTCCGGATCGAGGCGTTCACGCCCCAAACCAGCGTCCGCCCACGCCATCTCTGCGGCGGCGAGGGCGAAGCAGGTGGGGAGGTCAGCAACCTCCTTCGGATCAGCATCCCGGAAGACCGACTCGCGATCAAAGCCCCAAACCTCAGCGCCCAGCTGGACCGGAAACCCCGAAGGATCAAATTTCCTTGTTCGCCCCACTCCCGACCGCCCCTCAACCAGCGAGCTCCAGAACTGGTCGGAACCGATTCCGACCGGAGAGACGACGCCGAGTCCGGTGACGACCACCCGGCTCATGGCCTCCTCGCGCTCTGATGTCTGCCGAGCTCAGGCATGTCTGAACACGAGAGAAGCGGAAAGGCCCATTCGGTGGAAGGCGACGTTGAGGCCTGACCGGATCGAGGCTGGACCTCCATACGGGCTCATCCCCCCAAACTCGAACTCGGGATCCAGCTCCTCTGCGTCGGGACACGGCGGAAGCCACTGCCGATGGATCGCCAACAGCGTCGCGGCGGCCTCCACCGCTCCGCTCGCGGCCCCGAGATGGCTCGTCACGCCTTTCATGGCCCGCACTGGCGGAAACCCGTCGGCATCGAAGACCTCCCGGAGCGCGCGAGCTTCGATCAGGTCGCTTTCGATCGAGCCCTCCCCGTGGGCGCTTACGTAATCAACTTCCCCGGGGCTGAGGCTAGCCCGCTCCAGCGCCCACCGAATGCAGCGGGCAAGCCCCGCGCCGCGACACGAATTTGGGAACGCTTCTGCGTCTAACGCCTTGGCGTACCCGGAGACCTCCCCATAGATCCTGGCGTTTCGTGACCGCGCGGCCTCGAGCGGCTCCAAGAGGAGGATCGCCGCGCCTTCGCCAAGCCCTGGGCTGGCCCGCTGGCTGCTAAAGGGCGCGCTGCGGCGGGAAGGAACGCCCCCTAGAATTCCGCGCCTCCAGACCCCAAAGGGGGAGAGCCAGGAGTCCGTGCCTCCGGCGAGGGCGCCCTCCACGATGCTATCCCGCACCGCGAGATACGCCTCGCCAATGGCCTCAACACCTGAGATCCCATGGGAGACGTATGAGCAGTTCACCCCGCGGGCCCCCCCGCGGATCGCCACGTGGGCAGCGGGCATGTTGCTGAGCGCCCGGAGGTAGTCAAACGGGTGCAGGCTCTCGAGGGCAAGGCGAGCGAAGCGGGTAAGGTCGGGTTCGCCGGTGGCCGGGTCCGCGCCAGCCGCCACGAAGGCTCGACAGATCCCAAGGAGGTTGACGTCATCGAGGTTGGTCCCGAGGAAGACCCCGAGTTCATCAGCCTTTAAGCTCCGCAACTCGATCCCGCCGTCTTCCAGGGCGAGTTGAGAG
>CAYFIG010000005.1:991-7273 GCA_964342905.1 uncultured bacterium | reverse complement strand
GTCCGGGCATGTTTGGCGGCCGGTTGGATCCCCTCAGATCGAATCCCGCCGGTGGAAGCGTTCGGGATTGCCTTCCCACACAGGGCCTGCCAGAAGGCCTCGCGACCGATTCCCAGCGCGGAAACAATCCCTATGCCTGTGACGACCACTCGCCGCATTTCGCTTCTCCATCCCGGTCGGCGGTCACCGCCACGAGCGCGCCGGCATAGCCTCGACAGTGGGAGAGAGAAAGATGCACTGCCCTCACCTCTCTTGCGGCCGCCAACCTCTGGGCCTCGCCTCGCAGGCAGACCTGGGGCGGTGCAAACGAAGTGCCCAACACCTCCACTTCATCGAGCGCCAGGAGCGGGCCTGCCTCCGAGGAGCCCCAGAGCTGAATCGCGCGCTTGGCGCAGAAGCGAGCCGCCAGCGGATACAGGGGGGTGCGAAGGCCCATGGCGTAGTCCAGCTCCGCGGCCGTGAAGCAGGTGGTGGTCCACTCTTCCATTGTTCCCGGGAGGCTATCGATGGAAATGATCACGACCCCGACCCACACCGTGCTCATGCATCGACCCCTCCCACGATCAGGCTGACGTACTGGCCACCGAAGCCAAACGAATTGCAGAGAATGGTTCGGAGCCGCTTCGGTCTGGGGAACCCAGGTACGTAGTCCAGGTCGCAGTCCCGGTCTGGCTGGAAGTAATTGAGGGTGGGTGGGATCAGCTGAGCCTGGAGGGCGAGCAGGCCCACAATGAGATCGACGGCGCCTGACGCCCCTCCCAGATAGCCTAACGCTCCCTTGGTTGATGAGACTGACACGCCGTTCACCATCGGTCCAAACACGGCCTTCAGGGCTCGCGTCTCCAGCGCGTCATATGCCGGCGAGGAACTGCCGTACGCCAGGACATGATCGATGGCCTGAGAAGAGAGCCTCGCGTCAGCGAGGGCTGCCTGCATGGCCAACACCGCTCCGCTGGGATCCGCGGGGGGATCGAGATGATGGTGGGCTCCATTCGCTACGCCGACGCCCAGCAGGCGGCCGTGGATCCGCGCCCCGCGCCTGGCCGCATGGGCCCCGGTCTCCAGCACCAGCACGCCAGCTCCCTCGCCCAACACAATGCCATCACGGTCCCGATCAAACGGCCGACTCGCCGCTTTGGGATCGTCGTTTCGGCGCGAGAGGAGGCCGAGCCGGTCGAGCATCTCAAAGGCGACCGGATTGAGCATGGCATCGTACCCGCCCACGAGCACCGCCTGGGCCTCGCCGGCCTCGAGCAACCACATGCCTTCCGCAATCGCCTGCGCGCCAGAGGCGCTGGCGCCGTACAGCCCTACCTGTCGGCTGTTTCCACCCACTTGGCGGGCCAGGATCCTGAGGGCATGAGGCACGGAAGAGGGCAGACAGAGGTTCACACAACGATCTCCAGAGTCGGCGAGCTCCCAATCTCCTCCACCACCTCCAAGACTGAGGGCAAGCGGATGCGAGGATCCGAGACCGGCATCGGCAAGAGCTTGTGCGGCGGCGACGGTGAGAAGCGCCACGCCGCGGCTCAGTGGGGCGACGCCCGTGGAGGGGGGCGGAGGAATCTTCCCCACCTCGGCACCAATCCGGCACATAAAACCGGAAGTGTCGAAGCGACTGATTGGCCCCGCCGCGGGAGGTCCCCATAGAACCCGGTCCAGCACTAGTTCAGGGTCTGTGCCGACGGGGGTGAGCAATCCGACCCCGGTGATCACGCAAGAGTCAGCGGGAGATCGCCCACTCCAACCCGGGACTTGACGGTCACTCATCGACCACTCCGACCAGGAGCGCTGCAGCCTGGCCGCCAAGACCATAGGAGATGGAGAGCGCCGTTGCAACCCTGGCAGGCCGCGGTAGGTTCGCGATGTGGTCGAGCTCGCACTCCGGATCCTGGGTCTCCAGGTTAATTGTCGGGGGAAGCACGCCAACCCTGAGCGCAAGGAGACAGGCCGCGAGGTCCACCACACCGGCGGCGGCGCTCAGATACCCGATCGCGCCCTTGATCGAGCTGACCGGAGGAGTGCGCCCCGCGAAACACCGCCGGATCGCGCGAACCTCAATCCGGTCCAGGAGGGGCGAGGCAAGCCCGTGGGCGTTGAGGTAGCCCACCGCCCCAGGCGGGCATCCCGCCTCCCGCAGCGCGGCCTCCACGGCATGACAAATCGCTTCACCCTCTGATGCCGCATCGGGGAGCACGCTTCCATCGCTCGCCCCGCCATAGCCGAGCAGTTCCCCGTAGAGAGAGGCTCCACGGGCGCGGGCGTGCTCCAGGGCTTCCAGGATCAGGACGCCGGACCCTTCTCCAAGGACTATCCCGTCTCGATCCCGGTCAAATGGACGGCTCGACCGAGCCGGGTTGGTCCGGTTCTGGCTGAGGAATCCCAGGAGCTCCCAGCAGAGAAACCCTTCGGGGTTGACCTCCGAGTCCACCCCGCCGGCCAGCATCACGTCGGCCTCGCCGCGCTCGATGACCCGAGCCGCATCCCCTACCGCCTGTGCTGAGGCGATGCCATCGGTGAGGATCGTGCTGTTCGGGCCACGCGCGTCGTAGTGAATCGCAATGTTGGCCGCGGGGCCGTTGGGAATTGTGCGGAGGAAAAGCATCGCGTCGTAGTACTGCTTGGCCATCTCCCACAGGAGGCCCAGATCCGGCTCCCCGGGCTCGCCGGGACGCTTTAAGCGGGCCAGCAGGCCAAAGGTCTCGTCGAAGGCGGTGCGGTCGTGGCTCCCCCCCATGAAGACTCCCACGCGGTTCGGATCCAGACTCCCCGGCTCGAGCCCCGCGTCCTGCATCGCCAGTACCGCGGCTGAGACGCCCAACTGGGGGTGGCGCCCCATGAGCCTCAAGCGCTTGCGATCACCCACGAACCGGGAGGCATCGAACGTCTCCGGCCGGATTGCGCCGGCAAACGGGGTCGAACACGCCGAGGCATCGAAACCGGTTACGACAGAGATAGCGGACTCGCCCCCCATCAGGCCTTCCCAGAACGGCTGGTAGCCGACCCCGAAGGGGGTGACCAGCCCGATCCCAGTCACGACAACACGGCGTCTGTCCACGGACTCTGTCGCCCGGGGGGAACGTTACCGCATCGAGCTCAAGAGGACGGTCAGCTCGCGGAGCCTGGCCAGATGCCCGGCGCCCGAGGCGCACCGAGACGCGGAAAACTCCAGATCGGCGCGGGCCACCTCCTGGCCGTCCACGCTGGCCTGGCAGCGGGTCTTGAGCGGTGGGGTGAGCTGTGCCTCTACGAGGACTTGGGCCCCGGGCCTGACGAAGCGACGGTACTTGACGTGCCGGAGACGTCTGAGGGTCGGAACGATTGAGTAATCTTCGGTGGCCTCAATCAAGAGGACAGAGGCTTCCTCAAACGACTCGAGGAGAAAGGCCCCGGGGAGCACGGGGAACCCCGGAAAGTGGTACTCAAAAATATCCTCGCTCAGCGAGACATTTTTCAGCGCGCGGATCCCTCGGCCCTTCTCAAGCTGGAGAATCCGATCGAGGAGAATGAACCGCATTTAGGCCTCCCCGCGTTCCCGGCTGAGGCTGGCGGCGAGAAACTGGCAGATGACCCTCACGGTGAAGAGCCGGCGGAGCGCGCGCGTAAACGCTTCGGAGTAGGCATCCTCGCTGGCCAACTCCACCAGCCGCTCAAAGTCGCTGGCGGGGAGCGTTTGAAGGAACAACGTCTCGAACACCTTCGCATGCCGTTCCATCCCGCGCCGGGCCCAATCCAGGCGGGTCGCCTGAGGGATGGCGATGCCGTAGCGCTCCTGGAGCCGATCACACATGGGCTTCAGGCCGAACTTCCCAAGCGCTTCCTGCTCTTCAGACGAGAGCCGCACCCCGTGATGGGCCTCGAGGAGTGAGGCCAGCTCTGCCATCGTCAGTTGTCCGCGTTCCCGTCGCGCAAAGGCTCCCCAGTCTCGCGTGGGTAGCTTTACGCCGAACGTCCGCTCGACCCGTATGGCGATGTCGATAAAATCGATTGACTCGGCGCCGAGGTCATCGAAGAGCACCGCGTCCGGCGTGATGGCATCCTCGGAAACGTTAAGAGTCTCGGCGAGAATTCGTCGAACTGTGTCGACGATGTCGTCGAAGGTAAGGGCTTTCTCCGAAACGACGGGTTTCTCAATGGTCATAACCGCTCCTCCAGAGGATGGCGAGCGCAAAGCGGACGCCCGCCGCCTCGCCACAGTTGAACAGGATGTGACTCACCCCCCGCTCAAGGACGGCGCCGAGGGCCGGGCCCGTAAGGACCAGAGCCGCCGCGGGGCCCCCGCGGACTTGGACCTGGGGCCAATCCAGCGGGCTCACTACTCCGTGTCCGAGAGCCTTGAAGACGGCCTCCTTGGCCGCGAGCACGGTAGCGAGGCGGTCCGGCGATGGGCGGACGCAATCGCTTTCATCCACCTCATCCTGATGACACACCCGGCGCAGGACTGTCTCGCCATGGGCTTCAAGGAGCCGGGCGGCCCGATCGATGCGGACGAGGTCCAGGCCCACGCCGAGGACCGCGCCGGCTCCCATGGCCCACGCCGGATTACAAGAGGCCTCCATCCACATGGATGATCTCCCCCGTGATGTATCGGGCGTCGTCTGACGCCAGAAACACGATGACTGGCGCCACATCCTCCGGGGCCCCAATTCGTCCGAGGCGGGGAAGCAGGCGACGATCTCGTCGGACCCACCTGACTGCCTCGGCCGACATATCCGTGTCGATCAACCCCGGCGCCACGGCGTTGACCGTGATGCCCTTCGGAGCCAGTTCCCGGGCCAGGGCTTTGGTCAACGCGTTGATCCCGCCCTTCGACGCCGCGTAGTTGCTCTGGCCGATCCCGAAGCGATCGCTGACCATTGACGAGACGTTGATAATCCGGCCATGACGTCGGAGCAGCATCGGCTTCACCACCGCGCGGGTGCAATGGAAAACCCCACCGAGGTTGGTCTCGATGACGTCGCGCCAGTCGGCCTCGGACATCGAGAGAAGCAAATTGTCGCGGACGATCCCGGCGTTGTTGACAAGGATGTCAATCCGCCCGAACCGCTCGAGCGCGACGGCCACCATCGCCTCCCCCTCCGCCTGCCCGCTGACGTCGACCTGAATACTCACGGCTTCCCCACCGTGAGCCTCGATCTGGGCCACCGTTGCCTCCGCGGCCTCCTTTCGGTCCCGATACGTGACCACCACCTGGGCCCCTTCCCGGGCCAAAGCCAGCGCCGTGGCCCGACCGATCCCTCTGGATCCCCCGGTGACAATGGCGACGCTCCCGGTCAAGCGCATGGATCGCCTCGCTCCTGGCCAAAGATCAGGACCGCGCACTGTCCTCCGAACCCAAAGGAGTTGGACATCGCCACGCGAACCGGGTGAGGCCTGGCGCGGTTCGGGACATAATCCAGGTCGCACTCAGGGTCTGGCTCCTCATAGTTAATGGTGGGTGGCACGATCCCGCGGGTGATCACAAGGAGACAGACAATGGCCTCCACGCCTCCAGCGGCAGCCATGAGATGACCCGTCATCGACTTGGTGGAGCTGACAGGGATCCGTCGAGCCGCCTCCCCGAAGATTCGCTTGATGACCGTCGTCTCGATTTTGTCGTTGAGGGTCGTTGAGGTACCGTGGGCGTTGATGTAGTCCACCTGGCCGGGAGTCAGCCGCGCGTCGGCGAGGGCCCGCTCGATGGCCGCCACCGCCCCGCGCCCGTCCGGCGGCTCGTCTGTCAGCCGGTAGGCATCGGACGTAGCGCCGAACCCCAGGACCTCGCCGTAGATGCGAGCCCCGCGATCACTGGCGGGGCCCAGGGACTCCAGAAGGAGCATCCCGGCGCCCTCTCCCATGACGAACCCATCCCGTTTGGCATCGAACGGGCGGCAGGCCCGCGGCCCGGCGGCGTTGTTGGTGGAGAGCGCGTCGAGCAGGTTGAAGCCCAGCATGCCGAGGGGATGAATCATCGAGTCGGCCCCGCCGGCCAGCATCACGTCGGCATCTCCCCGCTGGATGATCCTGGCCGCATCCCCGATGGCTTGGGTGCCCGCGGCGCAGGTCGTCAGGATGGTGCGGTTGATCCCGCGTGCATTCGCGAGCCGGGCAAGGTGCGCGGCCGGCATGTTGGGAAGCGAGGCAACAAAATCGAGCGGGTGCAGAGACTTGAGCGCCCCCCGAATGTACGCGGGCACGTTCAGCCGCCCGCGCTGGGTTGGATCTTCCAGTAGCCGGGTATTCTTGAGCAGTTCCGCAAAGGAGCCCGCCAGATAGCCGCGGCTCGCGCCCATCGAGACGCCA
>CAYFIG010000005.1:0-981 GCA_964342905.1 uncultured bacterium | reverse complement strand
GAGACGCCGAACCGCTCTGGTGCGTACTGGCCGGGCCCGAGCCCGCTGCCCTCGAGGGCCATCCGGCCCGCTGCCACTGCGAACTGGCTGTTCAGACCCATGAATTTGAGCGTTTTCCTGTCTTCGACAAATGCCCCGGGATCGAAGTCTCGCTTCACCTCCGCGGCAATCTGAGTGGGATAGTTGGCGACATCGAAGCGGGTGAGGGGGCCGATCCCGGACGTCCCGGAGACCAGTGCCGACCAGAAGGCGTCCAAGCCAACTCCGATCGGCGAGACCACGCCCATTCCGGTCACGACCACCCGACGCGGGTTATCCATCCAGAGCGCCTCTCTCACCAGCGCCGAGCTCCGTCACAGCGAACTTTGTCGCTATCGCTCTGCGCCACGCTTCCGCCAACGACTGCCTGGAAGTACCGCCGCTGCAGCTCCTGATTGGCCGGAAGTGCCCACGTCCCTTCGTCGGTGCCGAAGCCCATGATGAATTCCGCCTCCACGATGTTCGCTCCTTCGCTGGTCCCCACCGCTTGCATGAGTGCGGTGTGATCCTCGAGAGCGAGCACGCGCACTTCCACGGTGAATCGGGCACCCGGCTGGAGCGCCCCATTAAAAGACACCGTGGTCAGCAGGATGGGGACCGCCTTGAGGCAGAAATCGTGGCTCGCGCCCAGGAAGAGGGAAGCAGCTTGGACGATGATTTCAACGAGAATTGAGTTGGGAATGAAGCCGCCGCGTGGGAACGCGTCGTCGGCGTAGTCTTCCGTCGCCGACAGATCCGCTGCAGCCACGACTCGTTTCCCGGGCTCAAACTCTTGGATGGCATTCACCAGTAACCCTTGCATGGGGTTCACCTCAGAGCAGTCAGAATTGAGATACACGCCCGCACGGGAACTACGGTGCGCGGATTGTGAGCGCGCGACTGCGGGTCGTCAATGTCCAAAGATTGATACACGACGAGGCCTGGGATCGCTGATCTGGCTGT
>CAYFIG010000004.1:16829-21606 GCA_964342905.1 uncultured bacterium | reverse complement strand
CCTTCTCGGCGATGAAGCGCTCCACTTCCTCCCAGATGGCATCCACGATCTGGGCTTCGGGCACCTTGCGCACCACCTCGCCCTTCCTGAAGATGAGGCCGATGCCTTTTCCGCCGGCCACGCCGATATCGGCGGCCCGCGCCTCCCCCGGCCCGTTCACTTCACATCCCATCACGGCCACGTGGATGTTGGCGGTGACGCCCTTGAGACGCTCCTCCACGTCCCGCGCCAGCTTGACCAGGTCCACGTCCGCGCGGCCGCAGGAGGGGCAGGCCACGAAGGTGAGCCCCTGCTTTCTGAGCCCGAGGGCCTTCAGGATCTCGATCCCGACCCGGACTTCCTCCACCGGATCGGCGGCGAGCGAAACCCGAATCGTATCGCCGATCCCCTCGGCGAGGAGGGTACCGATCCCGAGCGCCGATTTAATGGTTCCCACGGTCGGGGTCCCGGCCTCGGTGACGCCGAGGTGGAACGGGTAGTCGACCTGATCAGCGAGCATCCGGTAGGCCTCGATCATCATGGCGGGGTCCGAGGCCTTGAGCGAGATCTTCATCTCCGGGTACCCGCAGTCCTCCAGGATCCTGATGTGGCGCAGGGCCGACTCCACCATGCCTTGGGCTGTGGGCCCACCGTACTTCGCCAGCAGGTCCTTCTCGAGCGAGCCGGCGTTGACCCCGATCCGGATGGGGATCTTCCGTTCCTGGGCCACCTTGACCACGTCCATCACAAACTGCTTGCCCCCGATATTGCCCGGATTGAGGCGGAGACCGTCCACTCCCTGCTCGAGGGCAATCAAGCCCAGCTTGCAGTTGAAGTGAATGTCCGCCACCAGGGGGATGCGGATCTGCCTGCGGATCTCTCCCAATTTCTCGGCGGCTTCCCTCACCGGGACAGCGACCCGGACGATGTCGCAGCCCGCCGCCTCCAGTGCCCAGATCTGCAGGAGCGTGGCGTCCACGTCGCGCGTGTCGGTCTTGGTCATGGACTGCACCGTGATGGGGGTATCGCCACCCACCTTGATGGCGCCCAACTGGATCTGCCTGGTCTTTCTCCGTGGCCTCATAGGTCGCTCCTACTTGAAGAACCGGAAGAGGTGATCCGCGTTTCGCGCCAGGTCATTGTACACGGCGAACACCATCAACAGCAGCAGGAGGACGAAGCCCACCTGCTGGGCCATCTCGCGCTTCTTGAGCGAGACTGGCCGGCCCAGCGCCGCCTCGATCGCGAAGAACAAGAGGTGTCCCCCGTCCAGAATGGGGACCGGTAAGAGGTTCAGGAGGGCCAGGTTCACGCTGATCACGGCGGTGAAGAAGGCCAGGCTCGTGATGCCCTGCCGGGCTTGTTCCCCGGCTGACACCGCAATCTGGATGGGGCCGCCGATGGTGGAGGCCGGGAGCTGGAGGGTGATCAGCTTCCAGAGTCCGATTGCGGTGAGCACGGTCATATCGCCGGTGCGCACGAGCGCTTCCCCGATCGCCACGAGGGGATTGGAACGGACATAGGCGACGGCCATGACCGGGCTGATCCCGATTCGCCCCACCTCGATCGTCTCCCCCCCAGGCCCCCGCTCCGTGAGCGGCTGCGGGGTCACAGGTACGGTAAGGGTCTGGCCTTCCCGCTCGACGGTGAGGCGCACCGGGCGGCCCGGACGCTTGCGGATCCCCTCGGCCAGATCTTCCCAGGACAGGACAGGCGTTTCGTCCAGTGCCACCACCGTGTCCCCGGGCTTGAGCCCGGCCTGGGCCGCGGGGTAGCCGGCCAGGATCTCGCCGATCTTCGCCGGGGTATATGGCCGGGCGCCGATGTTCCAGATCTCCCGCTCGTCGCCGAAGATATCCCGCACCTTGATTCGAAGCGGGGTGAGGGCAACCTTTCGCTCCTCGCCCTGACGGACAACGAGAAGCTGAATCGTCTCCCCCCCGGAGTCCTGGACCGCCTTCAGCAGCGTCTCCCAGTGGGCCACAGGCCGGCCCTCCGCCCCTACCACCCGATCGCCAGTCTTGAGCCCGGCCTGCTCAGCCGGTCCGCTGGCCTCGATACGTCCGAGCACCGCCGGCAACACCGGCCGCCCCACGAAGACGAAGACCCCAGCGAAGATGGCGGCAGCCAGGACGAAGTTCATCCCCGGCCCCGCGAACACAATCAGGGCGCGCGCCCAGAGGGGCTTCAACGAGAAGGATTTGGCGGGGTCCACACTGCCGGAACCACCGCCCTCCAGGGGGCTCTCCTCGCCCATCATTTTCACGTATCCCCCCATGGGGATCGCGGAGAGACAGTACTCGGTCTCCTTTCGCCGCCAGCGAAGGAGCACCGGGCCAAACCCGATGGAGAACCGCTCGACTCCAACTCCGCTCCACCGGGCCACGAAGAAGTGGCCCAGCTCGTGGATCAAGATCAGGACGCCGATCACAACGACGAACGAGACAAGCGTTGTCACGCGGAGGGGCCTCCCTGCTCAGCCCGAGAGGCCGGAGGTAGCGGACGCTGGCTGCCCCAGCAACCGCTCGCGGACAAACCGCCGGCTCTCACGGTCAACGGCCAGGCACTCCTCGATCGAGCCGAGCTCCCGTTGGGGCTCGCGCGCAAGAGCCTCGGCGATCAGCTCGGGGATCTGGGTGAAGCGGATCTGATCTTCCAGGAAGGCGGCCACTGCCACCTCATTCGCAGCGTTGAGAATTACCGGCGCGGCCCCCCCCTGAGACAGAGCCTGGCTGGCCAGGGTCAGGCAGGGGAACTTCTCCGTGTCCGGCTCGTGGAACGTGAGCTGGCCCAGCCGGGTGAGGTCCAGGGGTGCCACCGGGCAGGGCAACCGATCAGGGTAGGTCAGTGCGTAGAGGATCGGGATCGCCATGTCGGTCACGCCGAGCTGGGCGATCACCGAGCCGTCGATATACTCGACCATGGAGTGGACAACCGACTGGGGGTGGATCACCACCTGGATCTGCTCCGGCGCCAGGTCGAACAACCAGCGCGCCTCGATGATCTCCAGTCCCTTGTTCATAAGGGTGGCGGAGTCGATGGTAATCTTGGCCCCCATCTTCCAGGTGGGGTGCTTCAGGGCATCGGCAGGCGTCACCTGCTCGAGCTGCTCCACCGTGTATTGCCTGAAAGGCCCGCCCGAAGCGGTGAGGAAGATCCGCCGTACCTCGGAGCGGTTGTGCCCCATGAGACACTGGAGGATGGCGCTGTGCTCCGAGTCCACGGGGACGATCGGGACTCCTTTCTCGCGCGCCGCGCTCTTCATAATCCCCCCCGCCATGACCAACACCTCCTTGTTGGCGAGGGCAATGGGGCGCCCCGCTTGGATCGCGGCCATGGTGGGCAGGAGCCCGGCTGCCCCCACCAGGGCTGAGAGGACGACATCGGACTCCACCTGGGAGGCCAGCGCCACCAAGCCCTCGGGGCCAGCCAGGAGTTCAGGGCGCGGCGAGGGCAGAATCCGAGCCAAGGCGTCCACAGCTCTCGGCTCCAAGAGGGCCACGGCTTTTGGCCGATGGCGCCGGCAGAGTTCAGCCAGGAGCTCGACGTTGGAGCCCCGGGCCGCGAGCCCCTCCACCTTCAACTTCTGCGGAAAGGCTTCAACCAGCTCCAACGCTCTCCGTCCCACCGACCCAGTGGCCCCGAGTAGCGTCAGCTTTTTCATCGTCAGGTATCCTATGCGGCGAGAAACCGCGCGTAATAATACAGTGCGGGCGTGTTAAAGAGCAGGCTGTCCAGGCGATCGAGGAGCCCACCGTGGCCCGGGATGAGCACGCCCGTGTCCTTCGTGGAGCAGCTCCGCTTGAGAAAGGACTCCACCAGATCCCCCACCTGCCCCACCACGCCGAGCAGCAAGCCGCCGACGACCGCCCGGCCCGCGCCGATCTCCGTGAAGAACCACGCCTGCGCCACCAGCGCCGCCAGCACCGAGACCACCAGTTGGGCGAGCGCGCCTTCCACGGTCTTTCGCGGACTGATCACCGGAGCGAGCTTTGTCCGGCCGAGCGTGGAGCCCACCACGTAGGCCGCCGTCTCTCCCATCCAGGTCACCCAGACGAGCAACAGGACCCAGTCGTCGCCCGCCGGCAGGTCGCGGAGCCAGAACCCGTAGCCGAGCAGCCAGTTCACGTAACAGATCCCGAACACCGTGACCGCCACCGGCTCCCAGGCAATCCGCTCGCCCGGCCGGCGCGCCACGGCGCCCAGGAGCACGCCGAGCAGGACCGCCGTGAAGGCGATCCGCTCGGAGATGGGGAGGGCGAAGCTCGCCGTGAGCACGGTGCCGCCCACGAGCCCGGCCCACCGCAAGGTCCGCACCCCGGCCCGCTCGAACATGCCGGTGAACTCCCACTGGCCCACGGCGCCGGCCACCACCACCGTCGCGCCGAAGAGCCACAGGGGTCCCTTCATCACGATCCAGACGAATATCGGCAGCAAGATCAGCGTACTCAGCACACGCTTGAGGAGTGCCGCGCCGCCGGGGCGCGGTGCGTCCACTGATTCCGAGATCGACACGCCCTCCGCCCGCGCCATCACACGCTTCCGAAGCGCCGCTCGCGGCGCTGAAACTCGGCCACGGCCAGGTAGAGCTCCCGGGGACCGAAATCAGGCCAGAGGGTCGAGGTGATCCAGAGCTCCGTGTAGGCGATCTGCCAGAGGAGAAAATTGGAGATCCGCATCTCTCCGCTGGTCCGGATGAGAAGGTCCGGGTCCGGGAGCCCGTCGGTATAGAGGGCGCGGGCGATCCGCACCTCGTCGATCTCCTCCGGGGCGATCTCGGCGCGCTGGACCTGACGGG
>CAYFIG010000004.1:0-16819 GCA_964342905.1 uncultured bacterium | reverse complement strand
AGGCTCGACCGGCGGCTGGTCCTGCGCCGCCTTCCGCCCGATCTCGTCGCCGAGCCCCAAGCGCGGGAACGCTTCGTCGCCAGCGCGCGGCAGGCGTCCACCAGCTCGTCCCTGCCGCCGTAATTGAAGGCCATGAGAAGGGTCATCCCCGTGTTGCCGGCGGTGGCAGCCACGACGCGGTCGATCCCCCGCTTCACCGGGGAGGGGATATTGGTTGGCCTACCGATCACGCGAAGCCGGACATTGTTGGCCATCAACTCGGGTTGCTCCTGATCGATGGAGCGCTCCAAGAGCCGCATCAGCGTCGAGACCTCGTCGAGAGGCCGGCTCCAGTTTTCCGAGGAGAAGGCGTAGAGGGTGAGGTAGCGGATCCCGAGCTCGTTGGCCGCCCGCACCACGGCCCGGGCCGCCTTCACCCCTTCCCGGTGGCCTGCGACCCGGGGAAGTCCCCGCTGGACCGCCCAGCGGCCGTTGCCATCCATGATAATGGCCACGTGCGCGGGGAGCGGTCGGGCCTTGACCTGTTTCAGAAGCTCGTCCTTGCTCAAGGCAGCCAGGTTGAGGGCAGACACACGTGGCGCGAGTGCCATCGCTAAAATGTGAGGATTTCTTGCTCTTTCTTCTTGAGCAGCTCGTCGGCGCGCTGGATGAATTTGTCGGTGATCTTCTGCACCTGGTCCTGGCCGCGCCGGCTTTCGTCCTCAGAAATCTTCTTTTCCTTCTCCAGGGCCTTCACCTTTTTGTTGGCCTCGTGCCTGATATTGCGCACCGCCACCCGGCAGTCCTCCGCGAGCTTGCCAACGACCTTGGCCAGCTGCTTCCGCCGCTCTTCGGTCAAGGAGGGCATGACGAGGCGAATTACTTTTCCGTCGTTCACGGGCGTGAGTCCCAGGTCTGACTTCATGATGGCCTTCTCGATCGCCGGGAGCATGCTCGGCTCCCAGGGTTGGATCAAGAGCGTCTTGGGATCGGGAACGGAGAGGGACGCCAGCTGGTTGATCGGCGTTGGGGTCCCGTAGTAATCCACCCGGATCCCCTCCAGAAGCCCCGTGCTCGCCCGGCCGGTCCGCACACCGGCAAACTCACGGGTGAGCGCCTCGATGGCGCCCTGCATTTTGGCCTCCGCTTCCTTGATCACGGCCTGCATCCGGTCACCCCCCCCGGGTCGACTCGTCGGCGGTGACGAGGGAGCCCACCGGCTCCCCTTTGATGATCCGTGCGAGGTTGCCGTGCTCGGTCAGGTCGAAGACCACGATGGGCAGCTTGTTGTCCATGCAGAGCGAGATGGCGGTCGCGTCCATCACGGCGAGACCCCGGTTCAGCACCTCGATGTAGCTGAGCCGGGAAATCCGCTTCGCCCGAGCGTCCTTCTTGGGATCCGCGGAGTACACCCCGTCCACCTTGGTGGCCTTGAGGATCACTTGGGCGCCGATCTCCACGGCCCGGAGCGCGGCCGCGGTGTCCGTCGTAAAAAAGGGGTTCCCGGTCCCGGCCGCGAAGATCACCGCGCGCCCCTTCTCCAAGTGGCGGATCGCCCGGCGGCGGATGTACGGCTCGGACACAGCCCGCATCTCAATTGCCGAAAGGACCCGGGTCGGCACCCCGGCCTTCTCCACCGCATCCTGTAACGCGAGGGCGTTGATCACCGTGGCCAGCATCCCCATGTAGTCGGCGGTGGCCCGCTCCATGCCGCTGGTCGACCCCACCAGCCCGCGGAAGATGTTACCGCCCCCGATGACGATGGCGACCTGGACTCCCAGGTGGACCACGCCTTTCACTTCCTCGGCGACCCGCACTAGGATGTCCGGGTCAATGCCGTACCCCTGCGCGCCGGCCAGCGCCTCACCGGAAAGCTTCAGCAGGACCCGGCGATAGGGCAGAGGGGCGGAGGCTTCACCCACGCGACTCTCCCTCGCCCACCTGGAACCGGGTGAACCGGGGCACGACCACCCGCTCCCCGACCTGGGCGCTCAGCTGGCTCACCAGGTCCTTGACCCTGGTCTTGCCAGAGGGGTCCTTGATAAACAGCTGCTCCAGCAGGCACTGCTCGGAGTAGAACTTCTCCAGCTTCCCCTCCACGATCTTGTCCAGCACATGGGGAGGTTTCTTCTGGTCGGCCAACTGCTGGCGGTAGATCTCACGCTCTTTCTCCACCACCTCGCCCGGCACGTCCTCGCGTGAGACGTACGTCGGGTTGGCCGCGGCCACCTGCATGGCCAGGTCCTTCACGAGCTCACGGAAGCCGTCGGTGCGCGCCACGAAATCGGTCTCACAATCCACCTCCACCAGGACCCCGATCTTGCCCCCGGTGTGGATATAGGCAGTCACCAAGCCCTCTCGTGCCTCCCGGTGAGCCCGCTTGGCAACGTCGGCCAATCCCTTCTTCCGGAGAAACTCCACCGCCTTCTGGATGTCCCCCTGGGAGGCCTCGAGCGCGGCCTTACAGCCCCCGCCCCCGGCCCCGGTAAGCTCCCGCAGCTCCTTCACCAGTTCTAATGATCGAGCCATTCTGGGCAGTCCCGAGCTATGAACTCTCGGCTGGAGCCATTTCTTCTTCCATCGCCATGCTCTCGGGGGCCGCCTCTTCAGGCTCTTCTTTGGCAAGCGTTCCCCGTCCCTCGTTGACCGCGTCAGCAATCCGGGAGGTGATGAGCCGAACCGAGCGGATGGCGTCGTCGTTGCCCGGGATCGGGTAGTCGATCCCCGTCGGGTCGCAGTTGGTGTCTACGATGGCCACGATGGGGATGGCCAGCCGCTGAGCTTCGGCCAGCGCGATCTTCTCTGTGCGGGGGTCGATGATGAACACGGCAGACGGGAGCCGGTCCATCTCCTTGATCCCCGCCAGCGCCTTCTCGAGCTTCGCTCGCTCCCGCTCCAGCCCCAGCACTTCCTTTTTAGGGAGACGTTCGTGCTCACCACTCTCCTTCATCTCTTCCAGCTTCTTGAGTCGGGCGATAGACTTGCGGATGGTGGCGAAGTTCGTGAGTGTCCCACCCAGCCACCGCTGGTTGACGTAGAACATGCCACAGCGGGTCGCCTCTTCGTACACGGTCTCCTGGGCCTGCTTCTTTGTCCCCACGAACAGCACAGTCCCTCCGGCGGCCGCCAGGTCCCGGACGAAGTGATAGGCTTCCCGGAACTTTTTCAGAGTCTTCTGCAGATCGATGATGTAGATCCCATTGCGCTCCCCGAAGATGTACTTCTGCATCTTGGGGTTCCAGCGCTTGGTCTGGTGGCCGAAGTGCACCCCGGCCTCCAGCAACTCCTTCATGGTCAGGCTTGCCATCTGCTTCTCCTTTCGGTTTGTGCCTCCGCTCCCCTCACCCCTCCCGGGGCACCGAATGCAGGGAGCGTGCTAAGTTCGGGGGGGGTCCCCACCCCCTCCGAACCTCCCCCGGCGGAAACCGTGGCTAGGCTCGGGAAGGGCACGAAGCCCTCCGCACGCGTTTACGTTGTATACTTCGCGTTGATCTTGACGTACTCCTCCGAGAGATCGCAGGTCCAGACGTGGTCCTGTCCCGCGCCCAGCCCCAGGTCAATCTGGATGGTGTACGCGGGCTCTCCCATGACCTCACGGATCCGGTCCAGCCTGGCGCCGGGCTTGAGCTGGCCCTCAGCCACCAGCGCCTCTTCGCCGATCCAGATGCCGACTTTGTCAGGGGCGACGGTGGCGGGCGACCTCCCCAACGCCGCCATGACCCGTCCCCAGTTCGGATCCTGGCCGTTGAGGGCCGTTTTCACCAGGAGCGAGTTCGCCACCGACCGAGCAGCGCTCAGGGCCTCCCGTCGGTTCTTTGCCCCCCGGACGCGGACCTCGACGAGCTTGGTGGCCCCTTCACCGTCCTGCACCAGCAGGCGCGCCAGCCGAACGGCGATCGCCTCCACTGCCTGGGCGAAGGACCGGAAACCGCGGCTTCCTTTCTCCAAAGGACTGTTTTCAGCGAGCCCATTGGCCAGAATCGCCACGGTGTCGCTGGTGGACTGGTCGCCATCCACGGTGATCCGGTTAAACGAGCGGTCCACGGCCCGTTTCAGCAGTGCCTGGAGGGCCTCGCGGGAGATCGCCACATCGGTGGCCAGGAAGCAGAACATGGTCGCCATGTGAGGCGCTATCATCCCCGCGCCCTTGGCGATGCCGCCGATCGTTGCGGGCCGCCCGGCCACCTCGATGCGGAGCGCGGCTTCCTTGGGAACCGTGTCGGTGGTGAGGATCCCCTCCGCCGCGTTCCGGCCGCCTTGCGGGGAGAGCGCCTTCACCAGCTTCGGCAGCCCTGCCCGCACCCGGTCCATGGGAAGCGGCTGGCCGATGATCCCCGTGGAGGCGACGAGCACGTGGCCCGGGGGAATGCCCAGGAGGTCCGCCACAATCTTGGTCATCTCCCGGGCGTCCCGGATTCCTTGCTCGCCGGTGCAGGTATTGGAGCAACCGCTGGAGGCGACGATCGCCTGGATCGTCCCCCCTTTGACGTGCTCCATGGAGACAAGCACCGGGGCACCCTTCACCTGGTTGGTGGTAAAGACCGCCGCGGCCCGAGCCGGGGCCGAAGAGTAGATCAGCGCCAGGTCCCGTTTCCCGTTCGCTTTGATTCCGCCGTGGATGCCGGAGGCCAGGATGCCGGGGACCGCGGTGATCCCCCCCTCAAGCCACTCCATCTCGGCCATAGCCTAGGGGTATACCGGTGGCGCGTCGAGTCCAGTGCGCTCGTCCCACCCGGACATCAGGTTGAGGTTCTGCACGCCGTTGGCGGCCCCGCCCTTGCTCAGGTTGTCGATTGCCGAGAGGCAAACGGCTCGGCGGGTTCGAGGATCGGCAATCACCGCCACGTCGCAAAAGTTGGAGCCCACCACGGTTCGGGTGGCAGGAAGCATCCCCTCGGGCAGGACCCGGACGAAGGGCTCCCCCGCGTAGAACTCCCTGTAGCACGCGAGGAGCTCTCGGGTGGCGGCAGCCTGGACGAGGGGTACGGAGGCGGTGGTGAAGAGTCCTCGGTTCAGCGGGACCAGGTGGGGGGTGAAGGCAACCGTGACCGGATGGCCGACTAGGCCCGAGAGTTCCTGCTCGATCTCCGGGGTGTGGCGGTGAGTCGTCACTCCGTAGGCCTGGAGGTTTTCGTTGGCCTCGGTGTAGAGATACATCGGGTCCACCTTGCGACCCTGAGCCCCGGCCCCGGTCACCCCGGTCTTGGCATCGATCACGATTCCATCAGGTTGACCAAGGCCAAGCTTCAGGAGCGGCGCAATGGCCAGCACAGCCCCGACCGGGTAGCAGCCAGGTGAGGCAACCAGGCCAGCCCCAGCGATGGCTTTCCGGTGGATCTCAGGAAGCCCGTACACCGCCTCGGCCAAGCCATCGGGGTCGGTGTGGGGGACCTTGTACCAGATCGTGTAGGCGCTGGCATCTTTGAGGCGGTAGTCGGCAGAAAGATCGATGACCTTCTTGCCCTTCTGGCGGATCACCGGCACGGCTTTCTGGGACTCCATGTGGGGCAGCGCAAGAAAGATGACGTCGGCGTTCGTGGCGAGGCGCTCCGGGTTCAGCTCCTGAAACGTGAGCTCGGTCAAGCCGCGGAGGTGAGGGAACAGACCGTCGAGCCGTTCCCCCGCATACCGCTCCGAGGTGACCGCGGTGAGCTGGACCTTCGGGTGGACGAGGAGCAGCCGCAAGAGCTCGGCCCCCATGTACCCGCTGGCCCCGGCGACGGCGATTCTAACCATGCTCACTCCAGAGCAGGTTACCGCTTCGAATACTGGAACTGTTTGCGCGCGCCCGGCTGTCCATACTTCTTCCGCTCCCGCATCCGCGGATCTCGGGTCAAAAGCCCCCCGCGCTTGAGGGTCTGGCGGAGCTTGTCGTCGAAGGTCAGCAACGCTCGAGCGATGCCGTGACGGATCGCGCCGGCCTGACCAGCAATCCCTCCGCCGCCCACGTTCACGGACACGTCGAACTGACCCAGCGTGTTGGTGAGCTGGAAGGGCTGGCCGATCACCATCCGGAGGGTCTCCCGCGGAAAATAGTCTTCGAACGCCCGGCGGTTCACTGTGATCGTGCCTTGCCCCGGCCGGAGCCACACCCGAGCTACCGACGTCTTTCGCCGGCCGGTGCCGTAGTACGCCGTCGCTTCAGCCATGATTCACCTCCGAGGGCGATTGCCGGGAGGAAAGCCAGAGCGGCTCGGGCTTCTGAGCCGCGTGGGGGTGCTCGGGTCCCCGATAGACCTTCAGCTTCTTTGCCATGGCACGGCCCAGGCGGCTCTTGGGGAGCATCCCCTGCACCGCCCACTCGATCACGCGCTCCGGATGGGTCCGGAGCATCTTTTCGGCGCTGACCTCCCGGAGGTGACCGATATAGCCGGTGTGCCAGCGGTACACCTTGTCGGTGAGCTTTCGGCCGGTGAGGTGCACCTTCTCGGCGTTGACCACGATAACGTGGTCGCCAACGTCAAGGTGGTGCGCGTAGTGGGGTTTGTGCTTCCCCCTGAGGATGGTCGCCACCTGGGTCGCCAGCCGTCCAAGGACCTTACCCTGCGCATCTACGAGGTACCACTTCCGGGCAACTTCCTCCGTCTTCGGCTGCGAAGTGGCCATGTTTCGGATTCCTTATGATCCTGAGGGTTCACGCAAAAACTCCTGAAAAAATCGCAACACTTTACTATAAAGGACCAAGCGTGCAGAGTCAACTTCACTTTGTTTTTCCCGGCCAGCGGCAGAGAGCGCGGACCGGACAGCGCGGACAGGCTGGCGTACGGGCCACGCATATCCGGCGGCCATGGGTGGTGAGGAGGTGGGTGAAGCGCGTCCACTTGAGGTTGGGGATCACCTGGCAGAGCTGGTCGTGCACCTTTTCGGGATCTTCGGATTTGGCTAATCCCAACCGTTGGGACACGCGAAACACGTGGGTGTCCACCGCGATGGCGAACTGACCGAAGGCGTTACCGAGAACAACATTTGCGGTTTTGCGACCGACCCCAGGAAGCGCGATCAGTTCCTCCACCGTGTTGGGAACCTGGCCGCGATGCTTGGCAACGAGTTCCTTTGCCATCCCGATGATGGCCCGGGCCTTGGCCTTGTAGAATCCCGTGGAGTGGATCTCCCGTTCCAGCGTCGCCAGGTCCGCGCGGGCATAGTCGTCGGCGCTCTGGTACGTCTTGAAGAGCGACTGCGTCACCCGGTTGACCCGATCGTCGGTGCACTGCGCCGCGAGAATGGTGGCCACAAGAAGCTCCAACGGACTCGAGAAGTTCAGCGCGATCTTCGCGTCCGGGTACTCACGCTCCAAAATTCGGATCAGGCTTCGGGCCCGCGCCTTCTTTGCTGCCAGAGACTCGGCCATGCTTGTTCCTCCGGAAGTTTCCCGCTGGCGTCCCGTGCGCTCAGAGTTTCGCGATCACGATGCGCCCGTGCTCGACTCGGACCGTGCCCAGCTCTAAAGCCACGGAGAGCTTGGCGAGCCGCGGAGCCGGGTCATAGTGCCTCAACACCCACTGGGTGAGAAGCTCAGGCAGCGGGATCCCCCCAACGCTGAGCTGCTCGGCCTGAATCGTAAGCGGCGCCACCCATGCCTTCGGCGCACCCAGGCCTACGGCCTGGGTACCCGCCCGGCCTCCGGCGGAAGTGCCCGCGCGCCCCGCCAAGAGTCTCAGACGCCCGGTCACATCAGGTCCGGGCATCGTCAACGCCACCCTCATGGCCCCAGCCTCCAGCTCGAGCCTGAGTCCACGGAGCCGGCGATGCTCGGCAAAAAAACCGTTGAGGTCTTCCTCGGTAAGAACGAGGTGATCCACCCGGAGGCGTTCCACATCCAGGAGCTCGATTTCCCCCGAGCCCAGAAGGCGATGGGGGTTGATGAGGACTCCTTTGAAGGTGAGGTCAAGCTCCCGCACCCGGAGCCGAGCGCCCTTTCGAGCGAACTCCGCCACGAGCGCGCTTCGGGCTTCCAGCCGCACCTGCCGAATCTCACCCCTGCGCAGCGCATCGGGCGTGTAGGTGAGGTCTACCTTGAACCCTTCCAGCTCTCGGGCATAGGGCTCGAGGAAGCGCGCCATCGCCTCCTGGACCCGGCGGGCCAGCACGGCAGGGCTCACGTCCTCCACCGGAGTCAGCCGGCGCTGTCTGACAATGGCCACGCTGCCGTCCGGCAGCGGCGTCTTGAAAATGACGGGAAAGACCTGCTCGAATGCGGGGTCGCCGGCGGTGAGCCGGTCCATGATTCGTTTGGCCTTGGCAATCGAGAACTCGGGACCTTGATCCCCCGTTTTCAGGATGGCGAAGTCCACCCCTAGCGGGTACCGGTTCCATGCCCTGATCATCCGGAACGGAAGCCCGTCCCGGACCGCATAGTAGCGAAAGTTGGAGACCGAGAAGAGGGCGTAGTTGGGGACCACGCTCACCGTCGCAGGCGCCCCTCGGGCCTCCCGCACGATGGCCTCTAGGATTTGGCGATGGGGCCACTCCACCGGGGACGGCGGGACGGAAACGACGAGGGGAACGTTGAAAGGGGTCCATCGGGGCACCGGCGGCACCCCGAATGCTGCCGCGCCGACCTGGAGCACCGACACGCCCACGAGGGCCAGGGTACACCCTCGCCGCCACGCTGGTGCCAGAGCGCGGAGACCAGCGGCCGCGATGAGGGCCGCCACGGGAAGGATCGGCAGCACGTAGCGCAGGTTTTTGTTCTGGATAAAGAGAAAGACCGCGAAGGGGACGACCGAGGCGCTCCAGAGCAGGCCCCGGGCCGCTGGAGAGCGAATGAGTGCGAGGAGACCCCAGGCAAAGAGCGGCCCGGCCAGGAGACCAAACGTGGACAGGAGGGTCCGGGGGTAGAAGAGAAGCGCTGAAGCCGTGAGCGTTTCGGGATACCCGGACTCGGCAGCCTGCTTGAAGGCTCGATTGACAATCTGGATCGGCAGGCCGAAGACCCGCATGCCGTACCAGGGAAGGCTGAGGGCGACGCCGAGCAGAAGGATCAGGCCGAGGTTGACCAGGCGTCGACCACGCTCGGGGGCGCGGAGAGCCCGCCAGGCGAAAAGGATGAGCGGGGGAAGCAGGTAGACAGCGAACGGGGGTTTGACCAGCATGCCGAGAGCCAAGGTGAGGCCCATGGCGATGGACCATGAGCGCCGGGAAAACTCCTCTGTGCGGACAAGAACGAGCAGGCTGAGGATCACGACCGCGGCCAGCGGCAGGTCGAGCTGAAAGTTCGTTGTGGAGTACACCACGAACGGGGCCGTGCCGAAGATGAGAGCCGCCATGATCCCGGTCTCGGCATCGAAGAGCCGCTGGCCGAGCGCGAAGAGGGCTCCGAGGCCGACTGCCAGGAAGGCAAGGATCACGGCCTGGCTTGCCAGCGGATGCACGCCGGTGAGGAGATAGAGCGCCCCGGCAGCACAGATCACCACCGGAGGGTAAAAGGAGGACATCTCTAAGATCTCTTTGATCCGGCTATGCCCCGGCTCCGTCAGGATCCGCTCGCAGCGGATGGCCCGCTCAAGGTGGTTGGCATGGTCCCAGACCGGTGGGCGGCGATCCAGAGTCACCCAGATTCCGGCCACGAGGGCGAGGCCGGCGATGAGACCGAAGAGCTGAAGCCGGTACCTCCCCGAGGGTCCCACAGCGGAAGTAGCCATCAGGGAGCCGGGCGATGGGCGACCATGAGCACCGAGACCCCGAAGGGGAAGTCGGTCCACCGGAGTAGGCCCGCCTCCAACGAGAAGATCCGGGCTAAGAGAGCGTTGAGCCGTGGAGCGGGACGGATGAGGTCGTGGCGCGTTCGGGCACCCACGCGGAAGGCGTGGGGGCGCCACCGTCGGAGGAGGCGGACTATCACAACGAGGAGAGCCAGAAAGGTATTGAAGTAGGTCGTGCGGAGCGGGTGAAGGCCAGCCTCCCTGGCGACCCGGGCGAGCCCGCGCGCAGTGTACCGACGCCGGTGCCCGAGCACCTCATCGTGGGGACTCCAGAGCCACTGGTAGGCTGGGACTGTGCAGATGAGCAATCCCCCCGGTTTCAAGACGCGACCGACGGCCCGGAGCGCAGCCCGGTCATCCTCGATGTGCTCCAGCACATCGAAGAGGAGGACCCCGTCGCAGGAACTGGAATCCAGCGGGAGCTGATCCGGAAGGGCACCCGAGAGAACCGTGAATCCGCGCTGGCGGGCGACCTCCAGGAAGTCCCCTGAGGCCTCGACCCCTACCACCTCGCCGAACTCCGCGGCGGCAGCCAGAAGTGCCCCGCCGCCGCAGCCGATCTCCGCCAGCCTGAGCCTTCCCGGAGGAAGGGTGTCCCGTAGCACACTGACGAGCACCGCTTGCCGCCCTAGGAACCACCAGTGATGCTCTTCTTCCTCGACGTGGGCGACAACGTAGGCAGGATCCATCGCAGAAGAATCACCCGGAGAGTTGGGCGAGCGCCGAGCGGATGGCGGCCACGCGCTCACGCGTGGCCTCGGCGGAGAGCCGGCGAGGCTCGTGGGGGAGGCTCCACACCGGCCAGCGAGGGTTCGGGTCTTCAGCCAGTCGGGGGACCACACTCAGCTCTTCGATCATCTGTCGCCGCTCTGCCGCCGTGAGATGGTAAAGCTCGGTGGCGTGGCGCATCCAGCGTCAGTCACCGTCCGACCCCGGCGAGGAATCGGCCGATCCGCTCGAGCCCCTCCTGGATCCGGGGAAGCGAGTTGGCGTAGGAAAAGCGAAGATACCCCTCGGCGTTCCGGCCGAAATCGATCCCGGGCGTCACGCCCACATGGGCACCGTCAAGGATTTTGAAGGCGAACTCGTACGAGTTCTGGGTGAACCGCTTGGCGTTGGCGAGCACATAGAACGCGCCAGTGGGCTCCGACCCTACTCCGAGTCCAATGCAGCGAAGCCCCGCGATCATGGCGCGCCGCCGTTCGTCGAAGATCCGCCGGAAGCGAGCCACCTCCTCCCCGGCCTCCCGGAGCGCCGCCACTCCCGCCCATTGAATGAACTCGTTGGTAGAGATGAAGAAGTTTTGGTGGGCCTTCTGAAGGGTGCGGATGAACGGCTTGGGCGCGATCAGGTAGCCGAGCCGCCACCCCGTCATGGCGAAGGCTTTGGAAAAGCCGTTCAGGACGAAGGCGTGATCGGTGAACTCGAGGATCGAGTGCTCCGTCCCCTCGTAGGTGAGCCCGTGATAGATCTCGTCGGAAACCACCCAGGGGCCCAGCTCGGCCACCCGGGCCATGCGTTCGGGCGACAGCAGTGTTCCCGTCGGATTCGCCGGCGAGTTGACCAGGATCGCCTTTACGCTCGGGGAGAGCCGCTCCCGAATGGCCTGCGGATCATACTGGAAGCCGTCTTCCTCATCCACGTTGACGTACACCGGTTCCCCCTCGGCGTAGCGGACGAAGTTGGGGTAGCAGGCATAGTGGGGATCCGAAAGGATGACCTGGTCTCCTGGGTCCAGGAGGACCGTGAACAAAAGCAGCATGGCCGGCGAGGTCCCCGCGGTCACCAGGATCTGATCGGGCGAGACCTCCACGCCGTAACGTTCCCGGTAATGCTCAGCGATCGCCTCCCTGAGCGGGAGAATGCCGAGGCTCGCCGTGTACTTGGTCCGGCCATCCTTGATCGCCTTCTGCGCCGCCTCCTGGATCACCGCCGGGGTCTCGAAGTCGGGCTCGCCGAACTCCAGGTGGATGACATCGATCCCCCGTCGCTCCAGCTCCTGGGCCCGCTCGAACACCTCCACCGCGAGGAACGGATCAATCCCCTGAGCTCGGCGCGCAAGGATGGGGGACGCGTTCTTTATCGTCATCGCTTGTCGCGTCCGCGCGCGAGCGCCGCCCGAGCCGAGAGGATCTCCCACAGCATCCGCGGGCCATCGGTCAAGACTCCCACCTTGCTGCCTGGCTGATCAGCCCAGTTGATGGCTACCTCGGCGATCGTGTACCCCCGTCGCTGAGCCAGGAGGAGCAGCTCGACGTCAAAGCCGAACCGGTCGGTTTTGAGCGAGCGGAACAGAACCTCCGCCACCGAAGCCCGGAAGCACTTGAATCCGCACTGGGAGTCGGCAATCCCGTGGAGCCCGAGTCGGGCCACAAGCCAGTTGAAGAGCCGCCCGGCCCAGACCCGATGTCTTCGCGCCTGCACGGACACCGAGGGGTTGACCAGAACTCTTGACCCGATCACGATGTCGGCGCCGGCCTCGAACGCCGGCAGCAGCCGCTTGAGCTCCGCGATCGGGGTGGCGCCATCGGCGTCGGCGAAGAGACGGAAGGCGCCCCGCGCGTTCACCATCCCGACCCTGACCGCGTACCCCTTCCCGCGGTTTTGGGGAAGCGCGATGAGCCTGACCCGGGGATGAACGGCTTCAACCTCACGCGCCCGCGCCCGGGTCGCATCCCGGCTGCCGTCGTCCACGACGATCACCTCGTACGGTTCCCCGCGCCCCTCGAAGAAGGCGATGACCTCTCCGAGGTAGGCGGGGAGCCGCGACGCCTCGTTGTAGGCGGGGATGACAACCGACCACACGATGCGGTCGTCCCGGGGAGCTATCTCTCCAGCCCGCGTCGCCCTTTCCACTGGACCGCGCCCTTGCCTTCCACCGCTTCCTGGTAACGCGCGAGGACGAAGAGGAGGTCAGCAAGCCGGTTCACATACTTCAGGACCTCCGGGTTGTCGAGGAGGTGGGCCTCGCGGAGCTGCACGATCCGCCGCTCGGCGCGGCGGATCACGGCGCGGGCCCAGTCCAAGAGCGCCGGGATGTACGAAGAGGAGCCAGGAATGATGAAGGCACGCGGGAGGTCGATTTTGGCCAGGCGCCGGTCGATGAGCGCCTCAAGCCGGGCCGTGTGCTCGGGCGAGATTTGGTTGACACCGAAACGCTCCCGGTCCTCTGGGGCCGTCGCCAGCTCAGCGCCGAGGAGGAAGAGGTCCTCCTGGATGTCGTGGATGACGGCGCGGAGCTCTTCGTCCTGGGTCGCTGCCCGAGCCACGCCCAACACCGAGCACGCCTCATCCAGAGTCCCATAGGCCTCGGGACGCGGATCGGACTTGGAGATGCGCTGTCCCCCAAAGAGACTGGTCTGGCCTTCGTCTCCCTTCTTCGTATAAATCTTGACCATCTCGGCCGTTCTCACGATAAATCCCGCGTTCCCGGTCTGTCAACGAAAATTCCGGCGCGAGCTGAACGGTGCGGAGAGGATCGACCGATCAAGCGGGCGGTGGAAGTGTTCGGCGAAGCAGATCCAGCGTCAGGGTCGCTGTGCGAATCCGCATCGAAGGGAGATCGCCCCCGAACCGGTACTCCCGGCTGTCTTCACGGTCATCCAGCGAGACCGCCATCCCCACGACCGTGACCGGCGGCTCCGCACCAGGGACCGCCTCGAACACGGTGGCCGCCCCCGCCATCGCCGCGCTCCACTTCTTGACGGCGCGCGCCAGGAGCCTGGCCTTCGCCTGTACGCTCTCGTCAGCAGGCAGGTGCGCCCCAAGCCTTTGAGCCTCGCCTGGATCGGAGAGGATCACTCCGCCGGCGAACACTGACGCCAAGCCCCCAGCGAGCCGCTCGGCCACCGCCCCGGCGCTCCCGAGCTCGGCGACAGCGACGCGCCCATTCACCCGCGTCAGCTGACCCGCCAGGATGCTCTCCAGACTGTCGTTGTCCGCCCCGAAGATCAGGTCGCCAAGCTGGCTACGGATCTCCGTCTCCACGGGGGTGATGAGCGCCTCCACCTCGGGGGTGTCGGCCCCTTTGGCGGCGATCCGTATATCCACCTGACCGAGGTGGGCCAAGGTCCCGACCGTGGGATTCCGCCCCTTCTTCATCAAGTCAGCGATCAGCTCTCCGATCCGGCTCTCGCCCAGACCCACCACCTTGAGGATCCGGAGCTTGATCACTCCACTGAGCCCGTAGCGCTCGCGGAGGTAGGGGAGGACGCGGTGAACGAGTAAGTATTCCATCTCCCTCGGCACGCCTGGAAGGGTGATCACACACCGCTCTCCCACCTCAACGATGAAGGCCGGTGCCGTCCCGACAGGGTTCTCGACCGGGATCGCGCCTTTCGGGATGAAGGCCTGGCGCCGGTTAGAGGGGGAGAGCTTGAATCCCCGCGCGGCGAAGAAGGCCTCGATCTGGGCCATGAGGCGATCTGAGAACTCGAGCTCCCGGCCCGTGGCAGCGGCCACAGCCTCGCGGGTTACGTCGTCCTCGGTGGGGCCAATCCCGCCAGTGGTAATCACCACGTGGGACCGATCAAGGGCCTGTCGAAGGATGGCGGTGAGCCGTCCCAGGTTATCTCCCACAGTTGTCTTGTAGTAGAGGTCCAGCCCGGTGGCGGCCAAGTGACGGGCGATTACCGAGGCGTTGGTGTCCACAATCTGCCCGAGGAGAAGCTCTGACCCAACACTCACGATCTCGGCCTGCATGGGCGGCTGATTCTCACGACGGATCATAGCAGAGCCCGTGCGGGGGGTGAATAGGCCGGGGAAATTCCTCGTCTCTATTCTGTCGAGGCTCCTCAGCCGGTAAATCGTTATTTTTTGAGATATCCGGAATCTTCAGGACCAAAAACGACGTCTAAACAATGAAACCCTGCATAAGGAGTCAATCAGAATCATGACTTTCAACGAGGTCCCCCACAAGGCGACCCCACCGGAAAGCCTGGATGGGATCAAGCCCATCGATCTGACCGATCCCGAGGATGCGGACACCCCGGGTCTCTTCAATGAAGAGCGCAGAGGGGCTGGAGAGGCGCCCGGGTCGCTCCCATCCGCGGCTGAAGACCCTGTCCGCCTGTACCTCAGGGAAATCGGAAAGGTCCCGCTGCTGACCGCGGCCCAGGAAATGGAGATAGGTCGGCGCATCGAGACAGGCCAGACCGAGCTCCGGCGGTCCCTGGCCGCGATCCCCCTGGCCGTTCACACCCTTCTGGACCTTGCCGACCAGATCCGGAAGCAGGAGATTCCCGTGGATGAGCTGATTCTCTTTCCTGAGGGTGGCGAGCCGACGCCGGATGAGGTCAAGCCGATCCTCGCCGCGTTCGCGCGTATCCGGAGGCTCGAGCGCGAGATCGCCAAGCTCCAGGCGAAGCTCAGGGATCGGCGCTCCTCGGCCTCCACCCGTTCGACCTACGCGCGCTGGATCGCTCAGAACCGCGCGGCGATCCAGCAGATCGTCGTTGACCTTCCGATCAAGCCAGCTCTGGTGGACGAGCTGGTGACCGAGCTTGGCCGGCTGGCCGACCGGATCCGGGCGCTTGCGGCTCTGCCCGCGGCCCGGGGCCAGCGGGTCGCGGAACTCCGGGCCCTTGAGGCTCAGATCGGGCTCCCCCGCCAGAAGCTTGACGCGCTCCTGGCTGAGATCGCCGAAAAAGATCGGGTGGTGCGCGCGGCCAAGCGCGAGCTGATGGAGGCCAACCTCCGGCTGGTGGTGTCGGTGGCCAAGCGGTACCTCGGGAGCGACCTCTCCCTGCTGGACCTGATCCAGGAAGGGAACATCGGGCTCATGAAGGCTGTGGACCGCTTCCAGTACCGACGCGGCTTTAAGTTCTCCACCTACGCCACGTGGTGGATCCGGCAGGCGATCACGCGGGCCATGGCCGACCATTCACGCACCATCCGGATCCCGGTCCACATGGTGGAGACGCTCAACCGCCTCTGGCGGGTGAATCGGGCCCTGGTCAACGAGATGGGCCGCGAGCCCACCCCGGAGGAGCTCGCCCAGCGGACGGGGATTCCGGCCAAGAAGGTTCGGCTGATCCTGGAGTCGTCCCGGAAGCCGCTGTCGTTGGAGACACCCATCGGCGAGGACTCCGAACTCGGGGACTTCCTGGAGGACAAGCAAACGGCCTCGCCCAACGACAGTTTGCTTCGCCAGGACCTGACGACCCAGGTGGAGCGGGCGCTCGGGACGGTTTCTCCCAAGGAGAGGGAGATCCTCCGGCTGCGCTTCGGGATCGGCAAGGAGGGCGAACAGACCCTCGAGGAAGTCGGCCAGCAGTTCTCGGTGACCCGGGAGCGGATCCGTCAAATCGAGGCCAAGGCCCTCCGGAAGCTCCGGCACCCGATACGCGGGCGAATCCTCAGGACCTTCGTAGAAAACTAAACTGGGGCTCCTCGGCTTCCGTCAAGCCCAGCGGCTCACGCTCCCCGCCGTCGCTCACTCCGCCGTGGGAATACCGTATAATCTCCGCGATGGCCGAGCTCCGCTCTACTTCTCCTTCAAGGAGACCCGAGGACGCCACTTCTTAGGTCCGCTCTTCGCCTCCTTCGACACGCGGGGAATTCGGGGGCTCCGGGTCCTAGAGGTGGGGTGCTCCTTCGGCCATATCACCGACACCTCCCATACCCTGATCAGGCGTTCGACCTCGTGGTGGCAGTGGGGGTGGTGGAGCACCTGCCAGCAGCGGACCGTCACCGCTATGTGGACGAATACTATCGGGTTCTCAAGGTCGGCGGGTACATCGGCTTCTTCGACTCGCCAAACCGCTACTTCCCGGTGGAGACCCACTCCGTCGGGCTTCCCTTCGTCCAGTGGCTGCCACCGGAACTTGCCTTCCTCTATGCGAAACTTTGCCGACCCAGAAAGTTCCGGGGAGTTAACCTCCCGGAGTTCACGCGCCCAGGCACCGGTTGGCGCAACGCCACCTATGCCGAGTGCCTGCCCAGCTCCGGGATGATCGAGCTGGAAGACCTGACCGAGATCATCGGCTATGGCTACCAGTTCTTTAGGGACACTGCGCGGACTTGGAAACGGAAGGCCCTCATGCCGCTCTTTTCCGTCCTGGCAGGACTGGCAAAGCGGCTCTTGGATTACGAGACGTTCACGCTCCCCACCGGGTGACGAAGAGCGCGAAACCGGC
>CAYFIG010000003.1:4884-22061 GCA_964342905.1 uncultured bacterium | reverse complement strand
CAGCGAGGAAACAGAAGAAAACACTTGACGGTCGGTCCTTCCATATCAGTTAGACATCCATTTGAGAGCTGACGCAATGCTTCGGCCAATGCCCGATCAAGCAAAGGTCCTGCTACAGCAGGTCATCCTTCCCGTGCTTGCCGCACCCCTTGATGGCCGCCTGATTCACCTTGGATCTTGCTTCGTCATCTGTGGCTTAGGGCGGCACGCCCTCTTGCTTTCCGCCGCGCATGTCCTTCGGCAGGCGCTTGCTGTCGACGGTACGCGTCCCCTACACCACCCCTCCACCCCACGTGAATTCCTGACGGTGCGAGCCAGTAGCACACGTCTTCGCGCCACTCGCCTGCTCGTGTATCACCGTGAATCCCTCAATACAGGGTACTTTGCCGAGATTCTGGATGTTTACATCAACGACCCGTCCGACATCGCCATTTGCTCGGCCTATTTCCCGGAATCCGTCCCTGCGTCGGCGCGCTTTTCAGTGAGGCTCTCAATCGATACAACACCTCCCACCCGCGGGACACCAATCATCGCCGCTGGTTATGGAGACACGAAGCTAGCGGTCGAACGAGACGCCTCGACCGGGATATCGACGGCACGCTTTGAGTCCAAGCTGGACTATCGCCACGGGACAATCGTTGACGTATTTGCCGCCGGAGATACCGCACGGCGCTACGGGCCGTCATTCCAGATCGATGTTCCGATTTCATCAGGGATGAGCGGCGGTCCTGTGATCAACAAGACTTATGGAGATCGAGTAGTTGCGTGTGGTGTTAACACAAGCGACTTCTCGTTTGAGGAGATCCGGGACGGTTCGGGATCGGGGCTCCGCGCAATTGCTCAGATGCTCTGGACATGCATGGGCATTGCCGTGAAGGGAGCCGAAGTTGACGGAGAGATGCGGCCTGTCAGACTCCTTGAGTTGGCAAGGCGGGGTTTCGTGGACGACCTCGGAAACGCCAGCGACCATATCGTTGGTGTTCCTCCACCGGAGATCGAGCATTTCTCCATGGCGTGGCGGGAGCGACTGGAATGACGAACTTGCCACTCGATGTCTAACATCCGAATGAACCCGACGGGCGGCCTTCGATCGGGCCGTGGCCCCTCTATAGGGCGTGTCGGGCCGCCCGCGGGTTATCCGGAGCGTTGGGCAGAGAGACACCAGAAGGTATGTCGATGACGATCACGACTCGCGTCGAGTTCTCACGTGAACTTAGCCCGCCCTAGCCTCTCCGCGTCCTCTTGTCCGGTTGTCGACCTGCGTCGTTCCCTCGAGACTGCTTGCCGACGCGCAATGAGTGATCGTTATGAATAGGCTGGAGTTGGGTGCACGCCCGAAGGAAGATGAGCGTGATGAATTGCTAACAGAGATCTTTGGCCGGCGCGTTCTTGAGCGCGATGCGGATGAATGGCTGCGAGCTTTGCAACCGCGGAACCTTCCCCTCGGCTGCCTTGCGCTCGATCTTGACGGCTTCAAGGCAATCAACGACACGTATGGTCACGCAAAGGGAGACGAAGCGCTGCAACTGGTCGCTGGCGAACTGAGGTTAATTTCGTCCGGGAAAGGTCGAGTGCATAGAAAAGGGGGCGACGAGTTCATCGTGCTCCTACCCAATCATACGGGCGAGGAGGCACGCGCGGTAGGAGAGCGAATGAGACGGGCTGTGGCAACGATTGAGATTCCTGATGTTTCTCTTCGTCTCGGGGTGACCATCGGAGTTGCCTGTCTTCCGCCTCACGCCGAGACGTTCCACGAACTAATGGATCGCGCGGATGCAGTACTCATCAAGGCAAAACGAGCGGGCAAGGATATGGTAAGGGTGTATTTTGGTGAGACGACAAGTGTGCAAGAGGGCGGATTCCCTTCGTTCGCCTATCTTGTCAGCTCCAATCGCGATATACGCGGGGACGCCGTCGCGGAGTTCAAGGATTGGATGCGTGGGAAAAGGGAGACACCGACCGAGCAGGAACTGTCTGCGCTTGATGAACTGTTGACGGATCCTGACATCGACCTCCGCCGCGAAGCCTGTGAAATCGTGGGAAAGATTATCGACCGGATAAAGGAGAGCCGAGATATCTGGGGGAGGCATAGATTCGGGAGTGAGGAGATCGGCGAGGATGTCGCGCGCCGCTACAAGGGACGGCTCATCGAGCTGGCTGAGCGGGACCGGCCGTCGGTTCGGGCCAGGGCGGTCGATGTGATTGGTCGAACAGGATCGTCGGAATTCGTCGATGAGCTGATGAGGTGGGTGTGCTCCTGGGACGATGCGAGTTATGAAGATAATGCACCGAACAGGGCTCTTAGCAGCCTCGCGAAAGACAATGCGACGCTACGAGATCTGATTCGAAGTGCTGTTCGAAGGGAACTCGAGCGGCAGACATCACCGGCGATCCTGGGACGACTCAAGCAATGCCTCGCGGCGATTTAGGTCACGCCTGTGAGGGGGTCCTCTGGGTTCCACCCCAAAAGGCGGAAGAGGCGAATACATAGTTAGAGCGCCGAGCCCATGAGCTACGCCGACGAGTTCTCAACGGTCGACCTCATCCTGAACTCCCGGGCGGAGACCCTCGCAGTCGACGCCTTCACGCTGTCCCTGATCAAGGCAGAGCGCCAGCTCAGGAAACTCTTCACGTATCTCGTCTACCAGTTCCCGGCCTTTGGCCCAGCAGACGCCCGAGGCCTGCGCCGCACCCTGGCGGTGAACAGCCGCGTGTACTTCGAAGGGGTCATGGCGGGCTTGGACGCGCTGTCCCCGGTTTCCGTGAAGGAGTTAGTCGGGCAAGAATACGAACGCCTTCGGTTGCGCTTTGTCGAGTTCAACAAGCATCGGAACAAGATCTTTCACGGGCAGGTCACCGCCGACGGACTCGGCAGGGCCTACCTCCTCGGGGGCGTCGACGACATCGGACTTTGGTGTCGCAGCCTTGGTGCTAGTGCGACGCGCGAATTCGGTTGTGACGGCTTCGTCCGCAACTCCTTCCAGAAGTCGCCTCTTCCTGACTTGTCGGGGCGCCTCCTCGTTCAGATCAACAGCTTGGAGGAGTATGCCGCCTTTATCTGCAAACACATGGTGCGCTCGAAGTCTGCCCGGGGCTCGCGATGCTCGGCCCCGGGGAGATGACCGCGCACGTTAGAGCGCAGGTGCGATGAGCAAGGCTATCGTGCCAGTCGCCAGCTACGTTGAAGAGCTACGCCACACGATCCAGGTCGCTGCACTGAATTTCGACGTGTGGTGGGCCTACAAGCAGCGCCGCGACCGAGCCCGGTTTGTGGAGGTCCTGAACGCCTATCCGCTCTTCTTCCAGACGTCCATTCACGCGCACTTCGTCGCCCTTGTGGTTGCACTCTACCGGGTCTACGAGACTCGACCGGACACGTTCAACGTCCACGAGTTGATGCGCCGGCTCGAAAGCGAGCGGGGCCTTTCGCGGAGGACGTTGGCACCGATTCGGCGGCGGGTGGCCGCCGCGAAGAAGCAATGGATCAAGGTGTCGGTATTGCGGAACAAGGCGTTCGGTCATCGGGCCAACGCCTACTCGGTTGGCGATGTCTTCCGCCAAGCCCAGATGAAACCCAACGATCTTCGGAGACTCCTGCGGCGAACCCAGCGCTTGCTCAACCGCATCAGCTACGCCCTCGATCGCAGTTCGCATGCATTCAACCTGCGCGCCTCGATGGACACCAAGCGTATGCTTGCTGACCTCAAGGCCTATAACATCGAGCGCTCTAACAGACCGCTGCACCGGACCCGCGGCCGAGCCGCGGGCCGGTGAGCGTTGGCGTTCGGCGGACAAGACCTGCCACTCCCGGCTTGACCTGGTATAGACGCGAGTCTAGACTGATCCCATGAAAGCCGTTCGCGCGAAGCTGTTCCAAAACGGTGGCAGTCAAGCGGTCCGTCTCCCGAAGGAGTGTCGATTCACTGCTCAGCGCGAAGTTCTGGTTCGTAAGGAAGGCCGTCGCGTGATTCTCGAGGCTGCGGATGAGTGGCCGGAGAAGTTCCGCGCTTGCCTGGGCGCCTGGTCCGGGGAGATCCCCCGCCCGAAGCAACAGCAGCTTCGGGATCTGCGTGACCCGTTTGCCTGATGCCACAGTACATGCTCGACACGGACACGGTGAGCTTTGCCCTTCGTGGCCAAGGGCGGGTCGCGGCACGTCTCCTCGAGCACCGGCCCTCGCAGCTCTGCATCAGCTCGATCACGCTCGCGGAGCTTCGCTTCGGTGCCGAGGCGAGGCGATCCCGGAAGCTTCACGGCCTGATTACCACCTTCGTGGAGACCGTGGCGGTTGTGCCTTTCGATCAGCCCGCGGCGGATCGCTTTCCAGCGGTCGCAACCTCACTGGCTCGACGCGGTGAGCCCATCGGGACGTTCGATATCCTCATGGCGTCCCATGCCCTGTCGTTGGGGTTAACCTTCGTCACCAACAACACCAAGCACTTCGGCCGCGTCGTGGGACTCAAGACGGAAAACTGGGTCTAACGTCGCGGGCCGCCGAACAGCAGGCTGGACCGGCCCGGCTCGAAGCCGTCCGCTCAGCTTGATCGTTTAGCCGACAACCGACACTGGTCTCGGACGGTGCTACAATGACGGAACAGGGAGGCAGCGATGGGAAGGATCGAGAACCTTGAGGAACAGATCAGGGCGCTCTCCCCAGAGGAGTTCGCCCGGTTTCGGGAGTGGTTTGCGCAGTTTGATGCCGAGGCGTGGGATCGGCAGCTGGAGGCTGATGTCAAGGCCGGGAAGCTCGACAAACTCGCCGAACGCGGGCTCCGGGCGCATGCGGCGGGACAGTCCACGGAGCTTTGAGCCAGCGGCACCATGCTTCACCCGACTTCTGGGCGTGTTACCGAGCGCTACCGGCCAGCGTCCGAGAACTCGCGGACAAAGCGTTCGAGTTGCTCAAGGCTGATCCGCAGCATCCGTCCCTCCACTTCAAGAAGGTGGGGCGCTTCCGGTCCGCTCGAGTTGGTCTGCATCACAGAGCGCTCGCTGTAGAGGCTCCTGACGGGCTGCTCTGGTTTTGGATTGGCCCTCACGCGGAGTACGACAAGCTGGTCGGCTAACCCTGCGCCTCAGCGGGCCGGGTGCTCGTGATGCTCGCAGCCCGGCCGCTGAGCGCGGTCGTTAGCCGTGGCGGGGCACTTGTGGTAGAAATGGTTTGTGGCGCGAACAAGGGAAACCGCCCTGCCACCTCTCGGAAGGGATGGTGATCTTCCACTTGGAATTTACCGTGCCACTCTGCGGGAGACGTTTCGCCGCTTCGGGAAGGGATCACGGCAGCGGTTTGCGGTGGCGCAGCGGCTTGAACGAATCTATCGCGTCTCGGTCGGTACGGGCCAATTGGCACGGTTCGTGGTGTTCGGATCGTTTGTCAGCGCCAAGAGGGAGCCGGGTGACGTGGATGTGTTCCTGCTGATGGAGGACACGTTCGACATGGGCCAACTGACCGGTGAGGCCCGAGTTCTTTTCGACCATGCGGCGGCGCAGGCGCATTTTGGAGCAAGCGTGTTCTGGCTGCGCCGTCTTGCGGCGCTCGGAGGCGAGGAGCAGGCTATTGCCGGGTGGCAGATCAAGCGCGACGGGACGTGCAGGGGCATCATCGAGATCGTGGAGGAGCAGAGATGATTGCAAACGACAAGGAACTCAATGTGACTCTGGAGCGCATTGCTCGGTTTCAGGAACAGGTTGCGCATTTGCGGCGCGTGGAAACGAGCCCCGAGAACTATCACGGTGCGGTTTCGGGGTTTCTGGCAGAGATCGACCGCATGCAGCTCGAGGTGCGGGAGTACCTAAGCATTCACCCCGCCGAAGTGGTGTCAACAAGTACCTCGTAGCCACGAACGGCTAACCAACGGCTTGAGATTGCCGCTCGCGGAATCGCGCAACTCGGCCTTCGCGTTAGGCTCGGCTACTCGCGCTCGGAAGTGGGAGTCGATTTGTGATACGCTGCTCCTGTGATTTATGAGTGGGATCCGGCGAAGGCGGCGGCGAATCTTCGCTAGCACAAGGTCTCGTTCGCGGAGGCGGCATCCGTTTTTCTCGATCCGCTTGCACTCACCTTCCCGGATCCGGACCGCTCGGACGAGGAAGACCGCGAGATCACGATTGGCCTCTCTTCGAGGCAGCGGACGCTGTTCGTTTCACACTGTGAGCGAGGCGACCGCATCCGCATCATCAGCGCCAGGAAGACAACTAGGAAGGAGCGATTGCAGTATGAGAAGAGAATCAGCGAAGAAAATCGATGACGAGCTTCGGCCCGAGTACGACCTATCCCAACTGAAGGGAGGAGTGCGCGGCAAATACTACAAGCGGGCTATGGCAGGAACGAATCTCGTCCTGATCGAGCCCGATCTGGCGAAAGCGTTTCCTGATACTGACTCAGTGAATCGGGCCTTGCGCCTCTTGCTTGACGCCGCCAGTTCCGCTGCAATGCCATCGCGCCAGCGCCGATCGGCGCCTAACAAACGGACCGCTTGAAAACGCGGCCGCTTAGCCGCATCGTTAGGCGGCTGGTTCGTTACCGGCTCCTGCGACTCAGTTCCCAGAATCCCCGCGGATCAAGGATTCGGAGCGGTCCAGGGTGGGCGACCTGAAGAAGGTCCTTGTCCCCGGTGACCAGCACGTCGGCGTGGCCGGCGACCGCGGAGGCGAAGACCCAGCGATCGTCGGGGTCCCTGATCGGGACCGGAAGAGGCTTGTCGGGCTTGGGGATAATGATGTGCTCGCGCAGGAACTGCTCGATGGCGTCGATCGTGGGGGGAGGAAGGCCGATCCGGTCTCGGAGGACCCGTCGAAGTTCGGCGAGGTTGACCTCACCCGTCAGGAGCTCGTGCTCCGCGAGAACAAGCCGGAAGACGTCGGCGCTCAGGCCGCGGGTGGCGAAGGCGCTAACGAGGACGTTTGTGTCGAGAAAGACCCTCACGACACATCCCGGCTCACATCCTCGTCCGTGAGGTAGCCCCGCGCTTCTGCGAACGGCATGGCCTGGCGGCGCAGCTGCTCGAAGCGGAGCAAGGCCAATTGACGCCGCAGAGCGTCACGTACCACGTCGCTTCGGGTTCGCCGCATCTTTCGGCAGACCTGATCCAGCTGGCGCTGGAGTTGGCGGTCGAGACGGATCGTGACGGTAGACTTCATGTATTACATCGTACTACATAGGCCTGCACAGGACAAGAGGGTCGGTAGCCCGCCTAATCGTGAGCTGGCCGCAGGTCAGGGAACGGGCGCGATGCCGGCGCGGTGGCGCTGGGCCAGCGCCTGATACGTCTGGGGGTTCAGCCGTACCCACCGCTCGGCAGGTGTTCCGGCGAGCGGCCCCCTCACCTTTGCCGGGACGCCCATCGCGAGGGTTTCAGCCGGGATCTCGGTGTCCGGCGTCACGAGGGCCCCGCCGGCAACCATCGCCCGTGCCCCGACCTTTGCCCCGTCCAGAACAATGGCGGAATTTCCGATCAGGCACTCCTCGCCGAGAGTGGCCCCGTGGATCATGACGAGGTGGCCCACGGTTGCTCCGGGCCCGATCTCAACCGAATGGATGGGCGTGGCGTGAACGACAGCGCAGTCCTGCACATTGGCGCCCTTCTTCACGACGATCGGCCCGAAGTCCCCTCGGAGCACGGTGTTGTACCAGACCGAGGCGTTCTCCTCAATTGTGACATCCCCGATGATGACGGCTGTCGGCGCGATGAAGGCGCTGGGATGGATCTTTGGGGATTTCCCTTCGAAGCTGAAGAGCGGCATTGGTCTCTCCTCCTTGAGCAAATCGCGCTCACCCTACCATCAGGGTCCGGGAACCGTCAAGGCGGGACGCGTGTGCTGGACAGGAGCAGAGGCCGGGCGTATCCTCGACCCTCATGGCTACGCCGAAGATACTGGCCATCGCGACGGCGACGCCGCCTCACTTCTTCCTCCAGTCCCGTTTGGCGATGCTCGCCGGCTACCGCGATCCCCAGCGGCTCGGTTTCTTTTCCCACAGCGAGATCGAGGGGCGCTACCTCTATCTGGACCCTGACCACGTCCGCACCGACGAGAGCGTGGACGAGCTGAACGAGCGGTTTGAGCGCGGGGCCCTGGAGTTGGGCCGGGCGGCGCTGCTCCGCTGTCTCGATCGGGCGGGCTGGTCGCCAGGGGACGTGGACTTCCTGGCCACCACCACCTGCACGGGTCGGATTTGTCCCAGCCTCGATGCGCACCTGATTCGGGAGCTCGGCTGCCGGTCGGACATCCAGCGGGTCCACGTCGGGGATACAGGGTGCGCCAGCGCGATGGTGGCGCTCCAGCAGGCGTCCAACCACCTCCAGGCGTTTCCGGGCCATCGCGCGCTGGTCCTGGCTGTGGAGATCTGCTCAGCCGCTTACTACCTCGACGATCGTCTGGAGAGCGCGGTGGCCCATGCCATCTTCGCCGACGGCGCCGGCGCCATGGCCCTCGGGACCGAAGGAGAGGGAATCGGCGTGCTCGGCCACAGGACTCTCTTCCGCCCCGAGCACCTCGATGCGATGGGGTTTACCTATCCCGGCGGTCGCCCGCGGGTCATCCTCTCCAAAGAGGTGCGCCGGATCGGTCCGGTCATGATGCGAGAGATGGTCGAGACGCTCCTGACCTCCCAGGGGCTCAAGCGGGTAGACGTGAAGGCCTGGGTGCTGCACTCAGCGGGGCGCCGGGTGATCGAGCGGGCTCAGAAGCTTTTGGCTCTGAGCGATGCCGACGTGGCGCCTTCGCGGACGGTGCTCAAGCGGTACGGCAACATGTCCTCAGCCACGGTGGTGTTTGTCCTCGAGGAGATCGTCCGCACCGCCCCGCCTTCCCCCGGGGACTGGGGCGTCATGATCGCCCTCGGCCCGGGCTTTGCCGCCGAGGGCGCGCTGCTGCGCTGGTAGCCGGTATGATCCCGCTCCCGCGCGCGATCGATGCTCGCGAGCTGCTCGATGCTCCCGCTCCGCCCTCCGACCTGGAGGCGAGTCTCCGTGATGTTGCGCGATTGAACCGCTTCTTCGGCGGGGCCCGGATGATCCGCGCCCAGGTGGCGCGGCTCCTGGACGGAATTCCAGCGGATCGGACGGTCACGATCCTGGATGTGGGGACCGGGGGGGCTGATCTCCCGATTGCGCTCGTTCGCTGGGCCCGCGGGTCTGGCCGACGGATCCGTATGCTGGCCCTTGACAGGAACGATCAGGTTTTGGCGATCGCGCGTCGGTTCGCCGCTCAGTATCCCGAGATCGTCTTCCTCCACGGTGATGGGCGACGATTGCCTATGAAGACCAACGCCGTTGATGTGGCGCTCGTGTCGTTGACACTGCATCACCTCGAGCCTTCTGAGGCAGTCAGCCTCCTGGCCGAGCTCCACCGTGCCGCGCGGATCGGCTTTGTGGTGAACGATCTCATCCGAAGCCGCCCGGCCTACTGGCTCGTCTGGCTCGCCACGCGGCTCTTCACGCGAAGCCGGATGTCCCGTCACGACGGCCCGCTCTCGGTTCTCCGAGCCTACACTCCGGTCGAGATCCTGGAGCTTGCGCGGCGGGCCAGCCTTGCCGGCATTCGCATCTTCCGCTATCCGTGGCTTTCCCGGCTGGCTGTGGTGGGGAGAAAAGGATGAGCCTGCGCGCCGCAGATGTCGTCGTCGTGGGGGCAGGCCCGGCGGGGAGTGCCACGGCACTCCTCCTGGCTGAGCGCGGCTACTCCGTGCTGGCGCTGGATCGGGCCCAGTTCCCGCGCCCCAAACTCTGCGGCGAGTACCTGAGCCCCGAGGCTTCCCGAATCCTGGACCGGCTCGGCGTGCTGAAGGCGCTGGACGAGGCCGGCGCAGTCCCGCTCCGGGGGATGAAGATCACGGCCCCGGACGGGACGGTCCTCGTGGGGGAGTACCCGACTGAAGGGCCATGGCGCGGCTATCGGGATTACGCCCTCGCGCTTCCGCGGCTTGTCTTCGACCAGGTCCTGCTGGAGCGGGTCAAGGCATCCTCGGTAGAGGTCAGAGAACGCCATCGGGTCACGGACCTGTTGCTCGACGGCGACCGGGTGGTGGGCGTCACCGGGATGGACGCCGGAGGGAACGCGTTCGAGGTGCGGACGCGGCTTACCATCGCGGCTGATGGGCGGAATTCCGTAGCGGCGCATCGGCTCGGGCTCCTCCGTCCGCATCGTCTCCGCCGCTTCGCCCTCTTGATGTATGTGGAAGGGATCGAGGGGTTTGAGGGGCACGGGGAGATTTACGTGGATCCGCCTGACTACGCGATCCTGAACTCCGTGGCACCGGGACAGGTCAACCTGAGTTTGGTGGTACCGTCCGACCACGCCGCGCCCTATCGAGGGAGGCTCGAAGCCTTCTTCTTCGCCCGCCTGAAGCAGCTGGAACACCTGCGACCACGCCTGGAGCCAATGCGGCAGCTGGGCCCGGTGGGGGCGCTGGGGCCGCTGGCTTACCGGGTGGTTCCGCCCCGGTGCGGCGGACTGCTCCTGGTGGGGGACGCCGCGGGGTTCTACGATCCGTTCACCGGCGAGGGGCTCTACACCGCGCTGAGATCGGCTGAGCTGGCAGCCAAGGTTGCCCACGCGGCGCTCATGGCCGACGACGTTTCGCCCGCAACCCTCGCGCCCTATTGGCGCGCGCGCCACGTAGCGTTCCGCGATAAGGAGCGGCTCACGCGCCTGCTGCAGGTCGTAATCAGGCGGCGTTGGCTGGCCAACCTGGTGGCCCACCGCCTGGCCAAACGCCCCGACCTCCTCGGCCTCCTGATGGGGGTGATCGGCGACTTCGTCCCGCCGCGGGCACTCCTCTCGCCGCGCGTCTTGCTCCGCTCTTCGGCCCGTACGGCTTAGCCGCCCGGTGACGCGTTGGGCAGGCCCACGGCCTTCCGGATCTTGGCGAGCTGGCCCGCGTGGTCGTTCCAGTGGAGGTCGAACATCGCGCCCACGTAGACGCGGAGGGGAACCTCGTCCGTCCCCAGGAACCGCTTGTAGAGTGGGATGCGCGCCTTCCGTCGGCTGAGATCATCCTCCGACAGGCTCTCGAGATACGCGAACACGTCGCGTCGCTGGGCATCGAGGGCGCCGAGGAATTCCTGGAGCATCATGGCCCGACGTTCCGCCGTCAGCTGAACCTGGCCCGGTGTCACCTCGCGCTGGGGCAGGTCTTGCTCGGCGAAACGACGGAGAAAGGCAACGGGCTCCCAGCCGGGCTCGGACAGGAGATGGGCCAGCACCTCGCGCGCCGTCCACTCGCCGGGCGCGGGGGCCCGGTCCAGGTAGGGTTCCAGGCCCTCGAGCTGGCGTTTGAGGTTCGCCCACACCGCGTCGGCCTTTTGCTTCAGCTCAGTGACGATCGCTTGTGCCATTTCCGCACCTCCCGTGTTAGCGGCCTTTCGCCTCCTCGCCGCGGAGCGTCATGCAGGTGCTGGTAGCTCGGGCGACCAGGCTCTCTTTTTCGTCTGTCACGTCGCACTCCACCAAGCCAATCGTCCGGCTTCGCTTGACCACGTGGCCCACCGCCTTGAGCTTGCCGGTCCACACCGGCTTCAGGAAGTTGATCTTCAGCTCCAACGTAGCGAAGGTTTCCCCCTCCTCCAGACTGCTCGCGTAGGCCATCCCCATGGCAGCGTCGGCGATGTCGCAGAGGACGCCGCCGTGGAGGGTACCCATGGGGTTGGCGTGGCGCTCGGTGGCTTCGAAATCGATGACCGCTTGGCCGGGCTCAACGGACACGAGCGTGAAGCCGATGAGCGTGGCGATGGGTGGCGGCGGGATCTCCCCGCGCAGCCCCATCTGGATGATGTCGAGCATCTTGGGCATCGGAGCGCCTCCTCAGCGCCGGCGCTTGATGAGCATCGCGAAGATCATAAAGTGGGTGACGAACAGGGCTGGCACCACAAAGGTCGGGATGTACCAGGCTGAGCCGAGGTGAGGGCCGACGTCGAGCCGCGTGCCCTGGTAGAAGGCGTGGAGCAGGTCCAGCGTCCCCACGACGTTCGAGAGCCAGGCCAGGGGCACCGCCAGCGGCCAGCGCGTGCGGAGCGCAACGATGGTCAGGAGCGCGAGTAGTCCGGCCAGGAGATCGCCGTACGCGGCAGGGGCCGCGAAGGCCGCAGGCAACGTTGGCGCTACCACCGCCGGGACGAGAAAGACCATGCCTAGGTGCCGGAACGCGTGAGGGAGGAACAACGGGAGCAGGGTATCGTGGAGCGGCAGCGCCGCCAAGCGAGGGGTCACGTACCACTTCGCGATGAGCGAGTAAACGATCAGGCTGAGCAAGAACTGGAGCCCGAAGATCTGAAAGCTGTCCATGGTCACTACGCTCCCTCTGTGAAGTCTGTCGTCCCGGTTGGTCTACCACAGCGTCCGTGAATATTAAAATACAAGTGACTAGCTTTTCTGTCAAGACTCTTTTTTGTATAATATGGCCATGCCGAAGCGTTACGGTCAGGCGTGCCCGGTGGCAAAGACACTGGAGCTGGTGGGCGAACGGTGGACCCTCCTGATTGTGCGGGACCTGCTCCGGGGGACCCGTCGCTTCCAGGATTTCCAGAAGTGTCTCAAGGGAATCGCGCCCAACATCCTCTCAGATCGGCTCAAGCTCATGGAGGAACACGGCCTCGTGCGGCGCCGCCTCTACTCCGAGCACCCGCCCCGCGCCGAGTATGCGCTCACCAACAAGGGGAAGGAGCTTGGCGTGGTGGTGGGGGCGCTGGCCACCTGGGGTTCGCGCCACGTGCACCGCCAGGTCGCGCTGGTCCATGGGGAGTGCGGGCACCGGGTGGAGATGGACTACTACTGCTCCTCCTGCGGCGAGCGCGTACGCGGCGCCTCCGTAAGGCTCAAGCGCGCCTGATTCACTTAACCTACCGGAGCGCTTTGTCCTCGATCAGCGGCACGTTTGCCTCGCGGAGAGGCTTCGTGATGTGGTCGCGGATCCACTTTCCATCCCACCACTCCAGCGGCGTGACGGAGATCCCGTGGATCAGCACCTCGTAATGGAGATGGTCGCCGAGCGCGAGACCCGAAGTGCCGGTTCGTCCCAGCTCCTGCCCCTGCTCCACCCGGTCTCCTACCTTGACCTCGATCCGGGAGAGGTGGCCGTAGAGGGTTTGAAGCCCCCAACCATGGTCCACGATCACGGTGTTTCCGTAGATGGTGAGCGGTCCGGCGAAGACCACGACCCCCGAGTTGGCGGCCGGAGCCGGGCTCTCGCGGAGCGAGGCCAGGTCATACCCGAAGTGGACCTGCGTGTCCACGTCCTGGCCGCGGAATCGGTACGTGCGCGTCTCGGCGAAGTTGGAGAAGACCTTGGTGTTCCGCGGCTGCAGGAAGGCGTCTTGCCAGAGCGGGGTTCCCTGGGTCTTGGCGGAAACCCGGTGTTTGGTCTCCTCTGCCTGACGCCGCTTGTCGCGGTTCACCTCGAGGAAGGCCTCCAGGAGTCGATCCTCGGAGATCGAGGGGCGCTCGGGGAGCAGCTCGGGGAGCTTTTGCTGGAGGAACTCCTCGTTGATCTCGACGATGCCTGACGGGAACCGCCGCGGCTTGATCTCGCTCGGGACCGAGCGGGACACTGCGTTGCGCGCCTCGTCGGTTGCGGTAAGCAGGAGCGACGTGGTGACGGGGAAGTCGTACGGCACGGCCACCAGAGCCACGTAGGTTCCCGCTTCGGAGTCGCCAACCGGAAACCCGGGGAAGAAAATGCCGCCCACATTCACGCCGGCCCGCGTCGCGCCCTTGGAGCGAAAGACAACCAACCCGCCGCCGCCTTGGGCGAGGTACTGGGTGGCTGCGAGGAGTTCAAGGGTCGGGGGAGTCAGATCGAGGGTGACAGGCTGGACAAGGACCGGGCGGTCGTCGATGCGAAGCGGTCGCCAGAACCCATCGCGCGCAAAGACCTCGAGCGTGGCGTTCCCCTCACGAACGCCGAGGGTCTTTCCCTCTACGGTCAGCTCGATCCGCCGCTCGTTCGTCCACGGCGACGGGAACTCCTGTCGAACGACCCTCACCTTCCGCGTCCCCTGGACCAACCTGATCTCCAGCGTTGCGATGCCTCCCCGGGTCGCCGTGAGCTCGAGGGTGAGAGGAGTCCGAACCCCGATGTAAGTTAGAGGCGTGAGGAGTCTTACTTGCACTCCGGGCACGCTCTGGCGCCACCCGAGGTAGGAGAGGGAGGCGACAAGAACGATGGCGAAGAGGAGCGTGACGAGGGCCCAGGTCTTCCAGATGGAGCGCGGCACGGCTCCATGATACGGGCTCGACGGTGAGATCGTCAATTTACGGACGGTGAGCGCATGCGGCTCCGCGTGGGATGCTGCGGGTGGCCAGTGGCTCGGCCGCGCTACTTTGCCACATTTGGGCTGGTCGAGATCCAGGAAAGCTTCTCCGCGCCGCGCGGGGAGTGGTCAGATGGCGACGTGAGAATGCTCTGCCAGCGGCTCCATCTGATCCACTGCGTGGACCCGTTCCAGCGGCGTATTCTGAGGCTGAGCTCAGAGAGCTACAGGCGCTGGTGCGGCCGCTCAGAGAGGCCTACGTGCTCTTCAACAACACCGAGATGTTCGACGACGCCCGCCGCTTTTTAGCTATGTGTTGACGGCCCCTGATCCGTTTGGTCACCGCCCATGTGTCGCCGAAGCTCGGACAGAGCGTCGTGTGATAGGGCTCCGGCCCGCCGGCCACGACGACCAGGATGTCTTCGGGGCGTCGGGCAACGCAGACCTTTCCGTTCCTGAGGGCCCGCTCGGCCATCGGGTGAGTGGGGAGAACCTCCTGGGATGGGAAGCGATCCGCTGGGATCTGCGAGTGCTCGAATAGAAACTCTTTCACCGACTGCTTGGTAGAAAAACCCTGCCCGCGGAATAGGCGGGCGTGCCCCGGGGTGAAGAAGACCACCGGGTTCCCTTTGCCGATGAGGACATTGTTGTGTCCCATGGTGGCCAGGGCATCGGCTGCCAAGAGGAGCGTGGCCTCGGCGGCTCCGGACAAGCAGAGGACGTTATTGGTCCCCTGAGCGCCTACGGCTGTCACCGCGCTCTCATCGTGCCTCAGGCTCCGCTCCACATGGAGCGGCTCCCAGGGGCTCTCCTCCTCATTCTCGCCCACGCAGAACGTGTACTTACCGGGCATCCCGAGGATCGCCTTGTCCACCACGCCGGGGATCGCTCCGCCAATGTTCAGGAGGATCAGGCGAAGGGCCCGGCCGATGGTTGCGTTGGCCCTCGCGCCCGGGCCCAGCGCGTTTCGGCCCGAGTTGATGCCGATCGCGTGCCTGATGGGACCGTTCACGATGAGGAGCGGGGCCACGGGGTTGGTGGTGGCCTGGATCCCGTGGAGATTGAACGACGGATCGCACACAGCCTCCACGGCGGCAATGAGGACTGGCAGGTACTCGGGCAGGCATCCGGCCATGACCGCGTTAATCGCGATCCGCTCCACCGTTGCGGCACCGCCCCGGGGATCCACCCGAGCGACCACCGTGTCGGGCTTCGTGTCCACTGCAGCAAGCATTCGCCTCACCCGAGCCGGCGTCGGCGGGATGACCGGCAGGCCGTCGGTCCATCCGTGCTGGAGCGCATACTCGTAGATCGCATCCGGGTCGTCAGAGACCCGATGGAGCTTCGTCTCGGCGGGACGTCGCGGCATCGCGGTCACCGGGGGAGGGGCTCAGCGGCGGAGTTCAGCCAGGATGGCGGTGAGCGCCTGATCAGCGATGGCAGCCATGGCCTCTTTGCCGCCGTACTCCGTCATCTCCGTCGGTGGCAGGACGACCATCGGGGCGTCGGGGACCCCTCGGCTCTCTCGGATCGCTTCGGCCAGCTCACGAAATCGCTCGGTAGCCAGGACGACAGCGGGGACGCGGCGCTTTAAAAGCTCGATCTGGTCGTGGACACTCCACGCCGTGCAGGACCCTCAGTTGGCCAACCCGACGACGGCGAGCTGAGCCCGCCCGGCCACCTCGTCCAGGAGCGCCTCGGGCGCCGGCCCTGCTAGCGGGATGGGCCGGATCAGAACATCCGCGACGCCGTACTCGACGGGCAGCCGCTGGGCGAAGCGCTCGGCGATCAGGTCCATGCTCTGCCAGCGGTTCGTGAGAACCGCCACGGTTATCCCCCTGAGTGTCCGAGGGGGCAGGGGGAGCCGGAGGAGGCCGGACTCGGGACGGGCGGTGGGGTCCAGGATGGTCACGGGCCGTTTCTTCATCGCGCACCTCCAGAAGTTGCTTCGACACTACACCGGGCGTGCGCGAGCGTCAACAACAGATGACGGTTGCTAGGACCTACGCGGCGGGGCTGCCGTCACCCCGCCCCTTGATGAGGGCGTCGAGGCGAGCGATCAGAGCTTTGATGTCAGCCGAAAGGCTCCGGATCTCTGCTGAGAGATTGCGGACTTCGCTAACCAGGTCGCGCTGGCCCTCGACCAGGAGTCGCTGGCCCTCCACCAAAGTGTGCTGGCCCTCGACCAGGAGTCGCTGGCCCTCCACCAAAGCGCGGAGGACCTGCTGGATTTCCAGGTGCTGCTCGCGGATGCGGAGGTCGAGCTGAGTAAACCGCGCCTCCTGGAGGCGGTTTCCCTCCCGGAGCAGCCGGATCATCTCCTCACTCGATTCACGGCTCGGCAGGCTTCGGAATCCGGTGACCAGCGTGGCCTTCAGGTCGGCAAAGCCGCCCCGCATCTCCGTCCTCAGGTCGGCAAAGCCGCCCTTCAAGTCCTCATGGAGGGTGTTCAAGGTCACGTTTTCAGGACCCCGTCTGGCCATGGCTTAACTCCGGGCTCTCACAGGATACCATGCGCGCGGGATCTGAGGGATGTCTCCAGCGCGATACAGGCCCTTATTCGGCTCCCCGGTAGTCAGTACGGAAACTCGCCGGGCTCGGGGGGAGCACCGACCGGGTCCACGTGGACCACGCAGTAGCCCACGCCGGCTTCCGCCATGATCGCGTCCCGCACGGCTTTGGCGACCTCCTCCCCCTCAGCCACCGTCAGCGTGGGCTCCACCTCCACGTGGATGGTGAGGTGGATGTTTTCGGGCCCCACGTACTCGGCCCTCAGGTCGTGAACCGCCGCCACGGCTGGAACGTGCCGGGCCAGCCGCTCCACCTTCTCAAAGAACTCGCGCCCGGGCGCCCTCCCCATCAGAATCCGCGCGTTGTCCCTGAAGAGCCGTATCGCGGTGGCGGCGATCAGCCCGGCCACAACCAGGGAGG
>CAYFIG010000003.1:895-4874 GCA_964342905.1 uncultured bacterium | reverse complement strand
GCGATCGGGTCGGCCAGATGGATGCCCTGCGCGACAAATATCGCGCCCGCCAGCGCCGCCAGGAGCCCCAGTTCGTCATTCACGCACTCGACAAGCTGAGCCCCGGCGGCAGGACCTCGCCGGCGCTGAACGGCGAGCAGGCCGAGCGGAACCAGGCTCACCACCATGGAGATCACGAGGACCCCAACCGCCAGCTCGAGATGAGCATACGCGGGCGTGGGAGGCTTGAGGATCCGCGCCACGGCTTCCTCGATCAGCCGAGCGCTGGTGAAGGAGATGAAGAGGGTGGCAGCCGTGAGCGCCGCCACGTGCTGAGCCCGGCCGTAGCCGTAGCGGTACCGGACATCGGCGGGACGCCGGGAGAAACGGTCGGCAATGAGGAGGAAACCGGAGATGGCGAGATCCGAGAGCGTGTGGAGGGCCTCGGCGAGGAGCGCGAAGAGTCCCGTGATCCACCAAGCTCCGATCTTCAGCAGGAAGACCAGGGCATAGCCGACCAACGCGGCGGTAAGCCCGAATGGACTGCGGACTGCGGAGCGGTTCATGTCTTCTTCTTACACTATTTGCCGGAGCCCTTCCAGCCTCTTGCGGGCCGCTCTGGCTTGACACCCCAGGAGGCATCCGCTAGAGTTGCGCGGTGTCATATATCGTCTGGCTTATTCCCCTCCTTCCTCTCCTCGGAACCCTGGTCAACGCGCTCTTCGGAAAGGCTATCGGCGCGCGCGCCCACTGGGTGGCAGTGCCGGCGGTCGGCCTTTCTTTCCTCTTCGCCTGCCTCGCGTTCCTCCGGGTTCTTGAGGGAGAGACCTACACAGGTGACCTGTTTCCGTGGATTGTCGCCGGCGGCTTCAAAACCGCGGTCACGGCTCAGGTGGATCAGCTCTCAGCGGCGATGCTCCTGGTGGTGACCGGGGTGAGCTTCCTGATTCACCTCTACTCCGTTGGCTACATGCATGGGGATCCCGGCTACGCCCGCTACTTCGCCTACCTGAACCTCTTCGTGTTCTCCATGGTGATGCTGGTGCTGGCGGGGAACTTTCTCCTCCTCTACGTGTTCTGGGAGGCGGTGGGGCTCTGCTCCTACCTCCTGATCGGCTTCTGGTACCAGCGGCAATCGGCGGCGGATGCGGGGAAGAAGGCCTTCATCGTCAACCGCGTGGGCGACTTCGGCTTTGGTCTCGGGGTCATGTTCCTCTGGGTCACGATGGGGACCCTGGACTACAGCTCCGTCTTTGCCAACGCGGCGAGTCTTCCTCCCGCCACGGCGACCGCGATCTCGCTCCTCCTGTTCATGGGCGCGTGCGGCAAGTCAGCCCAGCTCCCGCTCCACACCTGGCTGCCTGACGCTATGGAAGGGCCGACCCCGGTATCCGCGCTGATTCATGCTGCCACCATGGTGACGGCCGGTGTGTACATGGTGGCGCGGAGTCATGCCCTGTTCGAGCGCTCCGGGGTGGCGCTCGAAGCGGTGGCGTGGGTGGGTGGGATCACGGCGGTCTTCGCCGCCTCCATCGCGCTCACCCAGACTGACATCAAGCGCGTGCTGGCCTACTCCACAATCAGCCAGCTCGGCTACATGTTTGTGGGCGTGGGGGTCGGCGCCTACGCCGCAGGCATCTTCCACCTGGTGACCCACGCTTTCTTTAAAGCCCTTCTGTTCCTCGGCGCGGGGAGCGTGGTCCATGCCCTCCACGGAGAGCAGGACCTGAGAAAGATGGGGGGGCTAGCGCCGCGGATGGTCCGCACCACGGTCGCCTTTCTTGTCGGGGCGGCGGGGCTCTCCGGGCTCCCCCCCCTGGCGGGATTCTTCTCGAAAGACGAGATTCTTGCGGCCGCCTTCCATGCGGGGCACCGATGGCTCTGGGCCCTGCTCCTCCTGGGGGCGTTCATGACCGCCTTGTACAGCTTCCGGGTGGTCTTCCTCGCGTTCTTCGGCGCGCCGCGGGTCCCTAGAGAGATCGCCCAGCACATCCACGAGTCTCCGACGGTCATGACGATCCCCCTGGGCGTCTTGGCGGGCGCCACTGTCCTGGCCGGACTCGCCCTCGGGATCCCTTCGCCGAACGGAACGGCCTTTGCGCGGTTCCTGGCCCCGGTCTTTCCCCTTTCCGAGGAGGCTGGTCACGGCGGGCTGTCCGCCTACGTCCTGCTTGTGTTGTCGGTGATCGTCGCGATCGCCGGCGTTCTCCTGGCCTGGTTGATGTACGGCAGCCGTCCGGTCCGGGCCGAGGTTATTGGCCGGCCACGGAACTGGGTCCACGCCCTGCTTCTCCACAAGTACTGGGTCGATGAAATCTACGCCTTCCTCTTTGTTCGGCCCCTCCTTCGAGTGGCGGGCTTCTGCGCTCGCGCCTTCGATCTCGGAATCATCGACGGGATTGTGAACGGGATCGGCCGCGTTGTCGCGGGCTGGGCCCAGGGGATGAGACAGGTCCAGACCGGTTACCTGGTGAACTACGCGCTGACCATGCTCCTCGGGGCCGTGGCCATTGTCGGCTTCCTCCTGGCGAGATAGGCGAGCCGAGGGATGAGCCTGCCATTGCTGACCTTGATCACCTTCCTTCCAGCGGCGGGGGCCGCCGCAGTGGTCTGTCTTCCGCAGCGCCGTGAATCCCTGACCCGCTGGCTGGCCTTCCTCGTGACGACCGCCACGTTCCTCCTCTCGCTCTCGCTCTACGCGGGTTTCAACGCTGCCGAGCCGGGGTTCCAGTTCGTGGAGCGCCGAGCCTGGATGCCTACCTTCGGGATTTCCTACCACCTCGGGATCGACGGGATCAGCCTCCTTCTCGTCCTTCTCACAACGTTCCTGTCCCCCCTCGCGCTCCTCTCATCCTGGAAGGCGGTGGAGGTCAAGCTCAAGGAGTTTGCTGTCACCATGCTGCTCCTGGAGACGGGGATGCTCGGGGTTTTCGTCAGCCTGGACCTCTTCCTCTTCTACATCTTCTGGGAGGCCATGCTGGTACCCATGTACTTCGTGATCGGGGTCTGGGGCGGAGGGAACCGGATCTACGCCGCGATCAAGTTCATCCTCTACACCATGCTCGGCTCCGTGCTGATGCTGGTCGGCATCCTGGCGCTTTATTTCCACCACGGCGTGGCGACGGGAACCTACACCTTCGACTTGCTGGTGCTGGCCCGGCACGTGCTGCCCGGAGGGGTTCAGACCTGGCTCTTTCTGGCCTTCGGGTTCGCCTTCGCGATTAAGGTACCCGTCTTCCCGTTTCACACCTGGCTCCCCGATGCCCACGTGGAGGCGCCCACCGCCGGCAGCGTGATCCTGGCGGGACTGCTCCTCAAGATGGGGACGTACGGCTTCCTCCGCTTCTGCCTCCCGCTCTTCCCACAGGCGAGCCTGGCCTTTGCCCCCTGGATCTTTGCCCTGGCGGTGATCGGGATCATCTATGGAGCGTGGGTCTCCATGGTCCAGCCCGACCTCAAGAAGCTCGTCGCATACTCGAGCGTGAGCCACTTGGGCTTCGTGATGCTGGGCCTCTTCACGCTCACGCCGCAGGGGCTCGTGGGCGGCATCATTCAGATGGTGAACCACGGCCTCTCCACCGGGGCCCTCTTCCTCCTTGTGGGAATGATCTACGAGCGACGCCACACTCGGCTCATCGAGGAGTTCGGCGGGCTTTGGCAGGTCATGCCGGCCTTCTCCGTCGTGTTCCTGATCGTCTCCCTCTCCTCCCTGGGTCTCCCCGGGCTCAACGGCTTCGTGGGCGAGTTCCTGATCCTGGTGGGGGCCTTCCAGGTCCACCGCCCGACCGCGGTGCTGGCCACCACCGGGATCGTCTTCGCAGCGGTCTACATGCTCTGGATGTACCAGCGCGTGATCTTCGGCGAAGTCCGGCGAAATGAGAACCGCGCCCTGCCCGATCTCACCCCCCGGGAATGGGCCGTGCTCCTCCCGGTCCTCCTCTTCATCCTCTGGATCGGGATCTATCCCGTGCCCTTTGCGGGGGCCACCGAAGCCAGCGTC
>CAYFIG010000003.1:0-885 GCA_964342905.1 uncultured bacterium | reverse complement strand
CGCCATGAGCGGGTCCACGGCCGGCCTCGGGCTCCGGTGATGCCCCTGACCGTTCCCCCGGCGACGCTCCTGGCGATTGCGCCGGCGGCGGTGCTCGTGATGACCACGGCCGTTCTGCTCCTCCTCGACCTGCTCCCCCCTCGGGACCGAAAGGGGCACCTGGGGTTCGTGGGGCTCGCCGGGGTGGTGGCCATGTTGATCGTGACGCTCCTCCTGTGGGGAACGCCCCGCCAGGGTTTCGGCGGCATGGTAGCGCTGGACAGCTACGCTCTGTTCGTGGATGTGGTCATCGCCTACGCCACGGGACTGGTCCTTCTCCTCTCCGTGGACTACCTGAGACGGAATGGGATCGAGGCCGGCGAGTACTACGCCCTGGTCTGCCTGTCCGCCACGGGGATGGTGCTTCTGGTCTCCGCCACGGACCTCATCGTCGTCTTCCTGGCGGTGGAGCTGATGTCGCTCTCCCTCTATGTCCTGGCGGGCTTCTTCAGCAGTCGGCTCACCTCGGGCGAGTCAGCCATGAAGTACTTCCTCCTGGGTGCCTTCGCCACGGGCTTCCTCCTGTACGGGATCGCCCTGATCTACGGCGCGACCGGGACAACCAACTTGGACAAAATCTCCGCCGCTGCCGTCGGGCTGGGCAGGGACCCGCTCCTGGTGATGGGATTCGGCCTGCTCCTGGTCGGCTTTGGCTTCAAGATCTCTTCCGTTCCCTTCCACATGTGGGCACCGGACGTGTACGAAGGTGCGCCCACCAGCGTGACAGCACTGATCGCCACGGGCTCGAAGGCTGCCGCCCTCGCGACGCTCGTGCGCGTGCTTCTCTCCGTGCATCCAGCGGCGCCACCCGACTGGGTGACGCTCCTCTGGGTGGTGGCGGTCCTG
>CAYFIG010000002.1:22299-24711 GCA_964342905.1 uncultured bacterium | reverse complement strand
CCCAAGCGGGTCAAGGTTTGCACCCGCTGCCTCAAGGGCGGGAAGGTGTCGAAGCTCGTCTAAACGCTACCCCTCACCCTCCCCTTTCCGCGCGAGGAGAGGGTGAGGGATAGATGAGTGCCGGTGGGAGGCCGCCACCCCCCACCGATTGGTGCTGGCTGCTTACCGCTTCTTTTTCTTGGCAGTCTTCTTTTTCTTTGCCATTCACGTATCACCTCCTTCCGTCTGCGCCGTGGCGTGACTACTTCTTCTTTTTCTTGGTCTTCTTCTTCATGTTCTGGATCACCCCCTTTCGGACTCAGTACCCGATAGCCGCCCGCCTCAGATACTCGGCCTGCTCCCGCCCCCGCCGCTCGTAGCGGAAGAGATCCACGTAGAGCTGCGGAAGACATACGATCGAGAGCCCGCCCTTCTCCAGCGGGGCGTAGAAGACCCCCTGATCGTAGGGGTTCAGAATATGGACATTTCCTTCCCCCTCCCCTGGCCGAAGCCCAAGGGCTCGGGCCAGTGAGTCAGCCTCACCTTCCAGGTAGCAGTGAATGGTGGGGAAGCGAATGTTAGGGGCCACGAGGGCTGCTCCGGAATGGAGGGTGAATGCGTAGCGGGGCCCTGCGCTCTGAGCCCAACGCGCGATCTCGGCCATGAGCTTTCGAGTGATCCGCTCCGGCGAGAAGTAGGTGGCAACGCCGTTCTGCCGATAACTGTACGCCTCGGCCCAGGCGTCCAGAAGATCGCCTGGCTTGGTGAGGCGGATCCGCTGCTGCTCCCCACGCTCGAGCCACGCCAGCTCTTCCAGGCGCTTCACCACATTATGGGCGTGGCCCAGGCTCACCTCGGCGGCCTTGGCCAGCTCTTCGAGCCGCCAGGCGTGCTGGGAGTCCGCCAGGAGCACCCGCACCACCCGCGTCGCGCGAGGGGCGAAGAGCGATTTGAGGGGACGAGTGGAGGGGCGGATATTGGGTTTCCCTTCCTTCTCGATATGGATGTTCTCGAAGGCCAGGTAGCAGTTGCCTGAGAGGTCCAGGTAGCCCAGGCCGTTGCGGCGGAGTATGGCCGCGCTCTGGGGGCTGATGTAGCCAGAGACCGCCACAGGATACGCCCCCGGGAGCTCCCGGCGTATCTCGTTGAGCCTGGTAATGGCTTCCCGGATTTGCTTCGGCTGCCCGAGTCCGGCCACTTCTAGGGCCAGCGTGTGTTCCTGCTCCCCCATTCGGAATTTCACCAGAAGATCGACGGGTTGGCTTCCGACCCGGCTTCCCGCGATCTCTTCCCAGCCCTTCACCTTGGGAAACATATCTCGCAGCCGCTGGGCTGCTGACCGTTGAATCTCCTGGATTTTACGCATCGTTTCACTTGTACCAAGTTTTTCAGCATTTGCTGAAACCATAGGGAACAATGAAACCCTTGTCAAGCAAAAAACTCTTTCCCTGGCAGGAGCTTCTAGAGCCTACTCGCCGTCCTGGTCCTCCAGCTCCTCCATAGTGGCGTCGTCGAGACCAAAGTAATGGCCGATCTCGTGGACCACCACTTCGCGCACCAGATCGGCGATCTCGGTGGGATCGGCGCAGTCTTCTTCGATGGGGCCCTGGTAGATGGTGATGGTGTCGGGGAGAACGTTGCCGTAAGAGGAATCCCGGCGGGTAAGGTCGACGCCCCGATAGAGGCCGTACAGGGTGTCGGGCGGCTCGATCTCCATCTCTTTAAGCGTCCGGGCGTCAGGCCAATCCACCACCACCACGGCGATGTTCTTGAGCTTTCGCCTGAAACGGGTAGGAAGCGTTTGAAGGGCCCGTTCCACCAGGGCTTCAAATTCGGCTCGGGTCATACCGTGGGCTGCCTCAGGAGCGGCGGCCGTTCGGACGAGAGGGGGGTGGAGTTACTTGGGCCCGAACCGGAGGGCGAGACGGGCGTCAGAGGCCCGAACGCGCTCGACGTTGATGACGTCCTTGACCTCGCGGATGGCCTGCATGATCCCCTGGAGCTGGGCCAGGTCGGCCACCTCGACCACAAAGTAGTTGAGCCCTTTCCGGTCCTCGGTGACGGTGACCTCGGCCTTCGTGATATTCCCCTGGCGGGAGGAGATGGCAGCGGAGATCTCGGCCAGGAGGCCCGGGCGGTCGCGCCCGATATAGACCGCGATCTTCACCGGCCGAGTCGCGGGCTCGGCCACCTCCCACTCCACGCTGACCATCCGCTCTTTATCGAGGACCTCACGGACCACGCTCAGGCAGTCCCGGGTGTGGACTGTGAGGCCGCGCCCGCGCGTGATGAAGCCCACGATGTCGTCGCCGGGGACCGGTGCGCAACACTTGGCGAAGCGGACCAGGAGATCCTCGACGCCGCGGATCTTGACGCCCCCCGCGGGCCGGGTACCCGCGCCGGAGGCGTGGGTGAGCTTGGTCGTTTTCGCGG
>CAYFIG010000002.1:19699-22289 GCA_964342905.1 uncultured bacterium | reverse complement strand
GGCTTGGCCTCGGAGGACGGCTCGACCTCGAGGACCTCGGCGGGAGCCAGCTTCCCCAGCACCTGGTGGATAGACGTCTTTCCGTACCCGATGGAAGCCAGAAGGTCGTCCGCGGAAGCGAAGCCCAGATCGGCCAGGAGCTTCTTCAACTCCTCAGAGGCGAGCAGATCCGACGGCGAGAGGCGGTACTTCTTTGCCTCCCGCTCGAACAGCTCACGACCGAGGGCGAGCGAGCGAACGCGCTCCTCGGCCTTGAGCCACTGGTTAATCTTGGAGCGGGCCCGGGAGGACTTGACGACCTTCAGCCAATCGCGACTCGGGTGCTGGGTGGAGGAGGTGATGATCTCGACGATGTCGCCCTGGCGGAGCGTGTAGCGGAGCGGCACCAGCTTGCCGTTGACCTTGGCCCCTACGCAGTGGTGGCCCACCTCCGTGTGGACGGCGTAGGCGAAGTCGATGGGGGTGGCCCCCTCGGGGAGCGCCTTCACATCCCCCTTGGGGGTGAACACGTAGACCTCGTCGGGGAAAAGGTCCACGCGGACCGATTCCATGAACTCCCGAGGGTCCTTCATCTCGTGCTGCCACTCCATCAGCTGGCGCAGCCAGACGAAGGCCGTGTCGAACTTGTCCTCTCCGCTCTTCCGCTCCTTGTAGCGCCAGTGCGCCGCAATCCCTTCCTCGGCGATCCGGTGCATCTCCCCGGTGCGAAGCTGGATCTCCACCGGGTCGCCCTTGGGCCCGATGACCGAGGTGTGGAGGGACTGGTACATGTTCACCTTGGGCATGGCGATGAAGTCCTTGAATCGCCCCGGCACCGGCTTCCAGAGCGAGTGAATCACCCCCAGGACTCCGTAACAGTCCCGCACGGAGTTGACGATGACGCGGACCGCGGTGAGGTCGTAGATCTCGTCAAACTCCCGCCCCTGGTCGTGCATCTTTTTCCAGATGGAGTAGAAGTGCTTGGGTCGGCCCTGGATCTGAGCCTCGATCCCGACCTCGCCGAGCTTCCGCTCCAAAATCGCGATGACCTGGTTGATCTCCGCCTCCCGCTCCAGGCGCCGCTTCGCCACGCGCTTCTGGAGGTCAAGGTAGTCTTCGGGGTAAATCGCGCGGAGGGCTGAGTCCTCCAGCTCGGCCTTGACCTTGGCCATGCCGAGCCGGTGAGCCAGCGGAGCGTAGATGTCCAGGGTCTCCTGCGCCACCTTCGCCGCCCTGTCGGCGGGGAGGTAATCGAGGGTGCGCATGTTATGGAGCCGGTCGGCCAGCTTGATCATGAGGACCCGGATGTCCCGGGCCATGGCGACCAGCATCTTGCGGAAGTTCTCAGCCTGGCGCTCCTCCCGGGAGGAGAAGGCCAGCTTGCCGATCTTGGTCACTCCGTCCACCAGCTCGGCGATCTCGGGACTGAACTCCCGAGCCAGGTCTTCCTTGGTGGTCTGGGTGTCCTCCAAGATGTCGTGCAGGAGGCCGGCGGTAATGGTGGTCGCGTCCATCTTGAAGGCCGCGAGGATGCCGGCCACCTCCATGGGGTGGGAGAGGTAGGGCTCGCCGGAGGCTCGCTGCTGGCCCTGGTGGGAACGCTCAGAGAACCAGTAGGCGCGCTTGAGCAGTTCCAGGTCGGCGCCCGGCTGGTACTTGGGGACTTCTTCGATGAGGGTCTCTAAACGGGTCAACCCTACGCCTCACTCGGTTGACCTTTAATTGTGCCACAAAATCAAGCTCTTGCCACGGCATTTTTGGGGAGGCTGAGCGCCGACTTCCAGGGAAGGAGCCGGTGTATCCAAATTGCGACTTGCGGACCTAAGACCGCTCGCTTACGCTACGTGCTTACCGGAGGACCTGAGAGCGGGGCATGGTCAGGTTTCAGGCAAGGGCGCCCGTCTCGTACGTGGCAGTGACCGAATGCGGTCAGCCCCCCTCCGCGTTCGCTCTCCGTGAGACCGGCCCGGGAGGGCCGCCCAAGCCCCGCCTCCTCGACCGCGTTCGCGAGGCGCTTCGGGCGCGCCACGCGAGCCGACGCACCGAAAAAGCCTATGTCGCCTGGATCCGCCGGTACATCCTCTTCCACGGCAAGCGCCATCCCGTGGAGATGGGGGCTGCCGAGATCACGCAGTTCTTGAGCTCGTTGGCCGTCCAGGGGAACGTGGCCGCGTCCACGCAGAACCAGGCGTTGAGCGCCCTGCTGGTTCTCTATCGCAACGTGCTGGAGCAGGAGCTGCCCTGGCTCGACGGTGTCGTCCGGGCCAAGCGGGCGGAGCGGCTCCCCGTTGTGCTGACCCGGGACGAGGTGCGCGCCGTCATCCGGGAGCTTCACGGGCCACCGCGGTTGATGGCGATCCTGCTGTACGGCGCCGGCCTTCGCCTGCTCGAGTGCGCCCGCCTCCGAATCAAGGACGTCGACTTCGCCACCAACCAGATCGTCGTTCGCGGCGGCAAAGGCGACAGGGATCGGGTCACGATGCTGCCCGGCGCTGTGAAGGCCGATCTCGCGCGGCATCTTCAGGGCGTCAAGGAGCAGCACGAGGCGGATCGCCAGCGCGGGGCGGGGTGGGTGGAGCTGCCCTGGGCTCTCGCGCGCGAGTACCCCAAC
>CAYFIG010000002.1:0-19689 GCA_964342905.1 uncultured bacterium | reverse complement strand
CCCAGCGAGGCGGCCGCGACTCGGACATGGTACAGGGTGTTCCCGGCGACCCGGATCTATGTCGATCGCGTGACGGGCCAGCGGCGCCGGCATCACCTTCATGAGTCCGTGCTGCAGCGCGCCGTCAAGGAGGCCGTCCGCCGGGCCGGGATCGCCAAGCGCGCGACCTGTCACACTTTCCGCCATTCGTTCGCCACCCATCGGCTCGAGGACGGCCACGACATTCGCACCGTCCAGGAGCTGCTGGGCCACCGGGACGTCAGCACGACGATGATCTACACGCACGTCCTCAACCGCGGCCCGGCCGGTGTGCGGAGTCCCGCCGACCGGGTGCTGGCCCTATGACCGCCGGGGAAGTCATCGGCGGGTAGCGGAGATGTCACGTGGTGGATATCACCGGTCTGCGTAACACGGCGTCGCCCCGCGCGGGGCGGCGTACCAAGGGCGCGTCGGATAATGCGATCCGCCCGGGCGCCCCCCCCCGTCAGGACGCGTTAGGCTGTCCGGGCTCGCAGCGTACCCCGCGTTATCCAGTTCCGTATACTTGTAGTTAGGGCTGCAGAGACGATGTGGAACTGGACAGCACACGCTGCCGTCGACGTCATCGCCAACATCTCTGCCGTCCCCAACATCGTTCTTCCTCGGGGCCAAGGGCGCACGAAAGAGCAGACCGAGAACTGGGCCCTTCGAAATCTCCTTGCGACCCTTGCGTCCATGGGCGTCTTCGAGTATCCGATCCAGCCTCACCGCGGAGATCGCCCCGACCTTATCCTGACCACCGCCACCGGAAGCATCGGCATCGAGGTGACGGAGATCATGACGGAAGCCTACGCGCGAGCCGAAGTCATTCGCGACAGAGAGTTTCCGTGTGTTCCGGTGGATCCATCCTTGTTCCGGCCGGGGACCGCACCCCAGACCTCGGCACAGATCCGTGGCATGCTCAGGGCGAGCGGCGGTCGGCTTCGCGGCAAGGGCTGGGCTGGGGACGAGGTAGAGAAAGAGTGGGCAGAGGCAGCCGCGGCAACGGTGGAGCACAAAGAGAGGAACTTGAACAGCCCGACCTTCGGTCGGCAATCGCGGAACTGGCTGGCGGTTTACGACAACCACCCCGCCGCCACTGCCGGCCTGGACCTCGAGGCCGGCGTCGCGAAGCTCGTCTTGTTGCTCAATGCTCGCCACTCCGTGCCCGTGCGTTTCGATACGATCACGATTGAGTCGACAAGCTCGCTCGTCCTCGTTACGTCGCCTGTCGTGCGGATGCTCCAACTGGTCCGATGCTAGGGCGTGCGCATACTGACCCAGTGAGCCCTAACTTCGCAGTTGAGCGGACGGCTGGCTCGCATTCGCTCGCCGCCGCCGCTCACCGCGCACGTTAGCTGGCCTGTGTTGGGATGAAGCGATACGACCCCGTGAGAGCGCCAGATGCGGGGGAGTGGCTCGCACTGGACGAGCAGGAACGGATCGCTCTTGTAGCGGCTCACCACCGGCGGACGAGGGCAAAGCTCCCGACCTTGCAGCTTCACGCAGCGATTCATGTCGTCGCGGAGAACCAGATTGCGGAGCGGGTTGCAGTAGCTCAAAAAACGCTGGAGAGGCTGCTGGCACAGGGGCTGGACCGCCACGAAGCGATTCACGCCATCGGCTCAGTGGTGGCGGAGCACGTGTGGAAGGCGATGAACGACACGTTGCGAGGCCCAGATCTTGAGGAAGGGTATTTCCGTCGACTAGAGGCCCTGAACGCAAGCGACTGGCTTAAAGGAGCCGGCTAGCGGGCCGCTTCAGAGGGCGCTCGGGGTGCGGAGAGGACAATCGGCCATTCGGCAGGCGATGATTCAGCGGAGCGATCTGCTCCGCCTCGGCGAGGCGAAGCTCGCTGAGCTCTTGGCCGAGCAGGTCTCCAACCTGCCGTATCACCAGCGGAAGCAGTGGGTCCGGCGCCACTTGCCTGACAGGCCAAGAGGCAGGTCGGCTGCTGGATCCCGGCCGGCCGAGCTGCTCGACGAAATCGAAGAGTTCTGCGCCCAGTCCCGTTCAGGAGCGTTTGTCTCCTGGGTGGACGATCATGGGTGGGTTGACGAACATGACCTGAGCGACGATGGGGGAGAGTTCGACGAGTGGATCGAGCTTTTCGCCGATCTGATGAAAGGAGCGTTGGAACTCACACGATCTGGCCACCATACACATGCGGCTGAAGCCTACCGGATGTTCCTCGGGCTGCTTAAGGAGGCAGGAGAGACCACGGACATTCTCGGCAACCACGGGGCCCCCGAGGATTCGATCCCTCTGGACTTCGGCAAAGTGATCGAAGCCTATACTCGAAGCCTTCTGGCAGTCGACTCTAGCCGAAACGTGGACGAGGTCATCAGCGAAATCCTCCCGGTGGCAAAGAAGCACCACTACGCTGGGGGCTTCATGGGCCTGGCCAGAGCCCTCGACACAAAAGGGAGGGAGCGGCTCAAGACGCGGTTGTCACGAGCGATCGAGGCAGGACTCAAGACAGACGGGCTGGACTGTCCTGACGAGGTGGAGGGCCTCATCGCCCTGGCCAGGGTCCGGAAGAGTCAGGGCGAAGTCCTTTCCATTAAGGAGCGGTTCGCTTCGCGCAACGCCGTCTATCTGAAGGAAGTCCTCTCCCACTATGAGCGGAAAAAGGACTGGGACGCCGTGACCAGGTTAGCCCAGGTGGGGGTCCGGCACTTCGGCCACCATGGCGAGTTTGCGAAGGCCCTCATCAAGGCCCGTGAGGCCCTCGGGGATAGCTCCGCCGCCCAAGAGGCCCGGATCACGAACTTTCTGGCAGAGCCCAGCGCAGCCGAATTCGCGGCGCTGAAGCGGCGGTCAGAGGCCCTGGCCAACTGGGATGCGGTGTTCGAGAGACTTCTGCGGGCCTCAGCGTCGACGCAGCGAGGCATTTGGCATTCGCCAGGGCTGAGGACACGGCTCGTCCTGGCCGAAGGCCGAGAGCGCGAAGTCTTGGATGGGATCGCGGACCGGCAACGTCGGATGGATTTCGACGAGATCAAGTTCTTGGCCAAGTATGCTGTCGCCAGGCTGTCCGAAGGCGTGGACCTCGCCCGATTCAAGAAGCTCAGGGAGCTTCAGAGCAGGCTGAAACGGGACAGAGAGGAACCGTACGACTGGCTTCGCCTGATCCTCCAAAAGCCGGGGACCTTGAGTCGGGCCGAGTATGCGCGCCTGGCCTCCCGCATGTACCATCAGCTCGTGGATCTGCACCTCAACTCCGGTAAGCCCTCGCGGGCGGCGCCGGCCGCCCATTACTGCGCCATCGTGGCCGAGCTGTCCCGGTTGCTTGACGAGCCGGAGTTGTGGGCGGGTCTTCTGGAGCACCTCAAGCAGGCCCACGGGAAGAAACGGCTCATCTGGGAAAAACTCAAGGCTGAGGGGTGTCCCCTTGCGTGACGAGAAGGTGAAGATCGCCAGTCGCAGGAAACCCAAGGCGACCAGTCGTCACCTCCGTAAGCTGATCGAGGAGGCCATCGTAGACTGCTATACGGAGGACGAGCAGCATGGAGCCTTCTTGGTGATGCTCGAAGATCACGTTGCCTGCCCGTTTCGGGCACTCATTGTCGGGGAGGAAGTCGAGGTCCGTGGCTTCGACTGGGATGGGACGCCACAGGGGATCGTGGCCATCTGCAGGCGCAAGGGGCGGACGCACCGGGTCAACGCGACCGCCCTCGAATGGGCTGGCCGCCCACCGGTCGGCGCGCAATGGTTCGACGCCTACCGAGCCTGGCTCAAGGGGAACTGGTAGCTCTATCAACTCATGGACGAGGACGCCTGAAAGCCTCCAAACGCGGCATGAGGTCGCGGAGCAGGATGCCGCTCGAGAACGGCAACACGGTGGCCGGGAGACTCCCCGGCTGGAGGGCCAGGGCTTTCCGGACGGCCACGATCAGGTTGGGCGCGGTCACCTTCGCGAGCTTGCCGAGCTTTTCCCTCAGGTACTCGGGCGTCCAGTAGCCCACGATCTCCAGGGCCACCTCGGTTCCATCCTCGTGGGTGAAGACAAAATCAGGCACGAGAAGCGCCTCGCCGGCCTCCAGGATCAAGGCCTCGCGAGCGAGGCGCCAGCCGTTCCGCGCTGCCCCGAACTTTCGGGCGAAGGTTTCTTCCAGCGCCGAATCGAAGAGCGCGGGCGCGGAGAGCCGGGAGCGGAGACCGTCGGCAGACGAGAGCGTGAACGTCAGGGGCCGCCACCCCCTCCGCAGCACGATCTCGGCCGTAATCCGCCAGTCCCGAGCCTGAACAAGCGCCGCCAGGAACTTGGCAAAGGCGACCCCGTAGGCGTGGGTATGACGGAGCACGGAGTTGGGCCCGTCGAAGATGAGCCGGTACCCGCCGCCGGGCAGTCGCTGGATCCGGTGCAGCAGGCGGGAGAGGCGCGCGTACTGGATGATGTGCTTGAAGTCGGCGCGCGCCTCCACCACGACCCGGATGGCGGAATAGAGCAGCGCCTGGGCCTGGGCGAGCTCGTAGTCCGCCCGCAGGTCTTCGGCGGAGTAGTCGGCGGGAAAGGCGATAAGCCGATGGAACTCTGGGTAGTCGGCGTAGAGGAGGGCAACGACCTGGTCGTGACGGGTCGGAGGCGGATCGCATACCGTCGCCACAAGCGCTCTCGCGGTCTTTGCATCGAGCACGGGATGCTGGCGCCCTGCGGCCTCGAACACTTTCACTCGCCGCTCGGCCTGGGCCGCGCTCCGTGGCCATGCGTACTCCGCACCCTCGTCCAGGAGCTCGACAACTGCTTCCACCCGATCAGGCCTGAGCCCTTCGAGCTCGGCCCGCGCCGCGTCGCGCACGCGCGCCAGCCGCTCGCCGATCATCCTGCGATAGACGGCGACGGCCCGGGCCAGGTGGGGGAGGCAGCCGTCCTCGAGCCGGTCAGAAGAGATCGAGCTGCTTCGACTGTCCCAGTGATAGACGCGTTGCGCTTTGGTAAGCATCCGTCCGGGTCCGGCGTCGCGCCCGTCTCACCTCGGAGGTTTCCTCGACCACGACCTCGTAAAGGCGCGCCAAGCGGTCTCCTGATTTTCGAAGCAGGCGCCCGAGCCGCTGGACCGCCTCCCGTGCTCCTCTTTCGCCACCCAGCACCACGCCCACCTTGACCGCGGGCGCATCCCACCCCTCGTTCAGCACCTCGCAGGCGGCCAGAGCGCGGATCGTCCCCTTGGCAAACGCGTCCAGCACCACGTTCCGCTCGCGCTTATCCGAGTGAGCCGTGAGCGCCGGGATCAGAAAGCGCGCCGAGACGTCCAGGGCCATCCGGTTCGATGCCGTGAAGACCACGCACGGCTCGGTCGGGTGCAGGCGCAGGATGTCCTCCACCACGCGAAGCTTCTCCGCGGAGCGATGGATGAGGACAAGCTTCCGCCGGTAGCAGCGAAGAATCTCTTTGGCCTCGGGATCGGTGCGCGAGAGCTTGGCGAGATCTTCCTTCCAATCGAAATCCCGATTCTCGCGCCGCCGACGGGCCACGTAGGCGCGAATTCGCCTGGAGAGCCGGTCGAACTCGGCCTGCTCGGCCTCCGTCAGGTAGATCGGCACACGGATAACCGCATAGTCTGCCAGCGTCCTTCCTCTGGCCCGGGAGATCTGCTCCTCGTACACGACGGGGCCGATCAGATCCGCCAGCATCCGGTCGCGCCCGTCGGCCCGCCAGGGCGTCGCGGTGAGCCCGAGCCGCATCGGGGCCAGGCAGTCCAGCGCGCTCTCGTGGAGCGAGGGCCCCGGCAGGTGGTGGGCCTCATCGTAGACGATCAGGCGGTATCGGTTGCCAATCTCCTTCATGTGGATCCAGGCGCTGTCATAGGTCGTGACCGTGATCGGCCACACCTCCCGTCGTGCGTCGCCCAGCACGCCTGCCTCGACCCCGAGCCCCTGGCGGATGCGCCGCTGCCACTGGTACATGAGGTCCCGGAGCGGGGCGACAATGAGGGCGGAGACCTGGTGGCGGGCGATGGTGGCGAGCGCGATCTCGGTCTTGCCCGTGCCCGTGGGTTTCACGATGACTCCGCGCCAGCCGGCTCGCTCCCAGGCCGCCACCGCGGCTTCCTGGTCCGGCCTGAGCGGCGGGAGATTCATGTGAAGGGACGGGCAGTCAAAGAACTGCCGGGCCTCGTCGCGGAGGTCAAGGCGGTACGCCGCCGCTTCCTCCATGAGGCGAGGATGATTCATGGCCTCCGTGCGCCAGGCATGAACGCGCCCGTCCCAGGCCAGATACGGCGGGACCGCCGCGGTCCGGGGCGCGTCCAGGCGCAGGGACCCCCGGTCGAACCGAAGGCGCACGCGCGTCGCCGGAAGGCGACCCTGTGGAGGGAGCGCTATGCGTCCATGCGGGGCTCGGGCACCGCGCGCCATACCCGTATCTTACCGTAGTGCGGAAGTCGTGGGAGCGGGCAGGCTGGATTGCCGGAGCGAAGGGGACGGGAAACCGTGCGGTGAAAGGGTCAGCGGCGGAGGAAACCAAAAACGGCCAGGACAGCGGTGAGGAAGGTGAACCAGCCGGACACGACCCACATGAAGGTGCGAAGGGTGCCGTGCATATCTGTGAGTCGCTGGTTGATGCCCTCGAACCGGGGGTTCAAGTCGTTAAACCGCTGGTTGATATCCCCTCGCAGGTCGTCGATTCGTTTGTTAGTGTCACTGATCCGAGCGCTCACATCGGCGAGCCGCTGGTTCATGTCGGCCCGCAGATCGTCGAAGCGCTTGTGGAGGTCATCGAGCCGCTTAGAAAGCTCCTCACTCATGCCCCAAGCATAGGGCCGCGTGCAGCCAGAGTCAAGGAAGGCGTCAGGCTTTGGCTGCGGCTTTGGCTTTCTGCGCCCGGCGGGCGCGGGCCTCGGGCCAGGCCGTCCAGTCCACGATCAGGGCGCCGGCGATGTAGATGGTGGAGTACGTGCCGGTAATGACTCCGACCGTGAGCGCGAAGGCGAAATCCTCCAGCACCTTCCCGCCGAAGAAGAGGAGCACGGCCGTGGCCATGAAGGTGGTCAGCGCGGTCAGCACGGTCCGGGAGAGCGTCTGGTTAATCGCGGTGTTGATCTGCCCGGTGAAGGAGATCCCTTTCCGCACTCCCTTGCCCCGGTTCTCGCGGACGCGGTCGTAGGCCACGATGGTGTCGTTCACCGAGTAGCCAATGATCGTGAGGACGGCGGCCAGGACCGGGAGCGAGATCTCCCGATCGGTGAGCGACATGGCGCCCATGGAGACCAGCACGTCGTGAAACACCGCCACGATGGCGGTCACACCTCCCTTGACGTCGAACGTCGAGTAGAACCGCCACGCGATGTAGATCAGGATCCCCGCGAGGCTCGCCAGGACCGCATAGAGGGCCTGGACCTGAAGGTCGCGCCCCACCTGGGGGCCCACGAACTCCACCCGCCGGATCTCCGCCTGGCCCAGCGCCGGCTCCGCGGCGAGCGCTGCCTGGACCCGTCGGGTCACCTCCTCTGCGGGCACTTCGACAAGCGGCAGTCTGAAGATGAACTCCCTCGGATCCCCGAACTCCTGGATGACGCTCTCCCCGAGCTTGATGCGGTCCAGCGCGCTCCGGATCAGATCCACCGGCACGGCCTTCTCGAAGCGGGTCTGGATGAGGGTGCCTCCCGAAAAGTCAATCCCGTACCTGAGCCCGCCCTTCGCGCCAATTGAGACGAGGCCGAGGGTGATGAAGGCCGCCGAGAGGAGATACGCCCACCGGCGCTTGCTGATGAAGTCGTAGTTGACGTCTTTGAAGAGCTGAATCATTGGCTAGATGGACAGGGACTGGAGCCGGCGGCGGCCCATGTAGAGCAGGTCGAAGATCAGGCGGGTGAAGAACACGGCGGTGAAGAGGCTGGCAAGGATGCCGACGAAGAGGGAGACGGCGAAACCCTTCACAGGGCCGGTCCCGAAGTTATAGAGGATGGCGGCCGAGACGAGCACGGTGATATGGGTGTCGATCACAGTCCGGAAGGCGCGCGAGAAGCCCGCGTCAATGGCGGCCCGGACGGTCTTGCCGGCCCTGAACTCCTCGCGGATCCGCTCGAAGATGAGGATGTTGGTGTCCACGGCCATGCCGATGGTCAGGGCGATCCCCGCAATACCGGGGAGCGTGAGGGTCGCGTGGAAGCCCGCCATCGTAGCCAGGAGAACCAGGAGGTTCAGGCCCAGGGCCACGTCAGCGATCAGGCCGGACAGGCGGTAGTAGACCAGCATGAAAAGGAACACGACCAGGGCAGAGGCCAAGATGGCGACCATCCCCTGGCGGATCGAATCGGCCCCCAGTGAAGGGCCCACGGATCGCTCTTCCAAAATTTCGACCGGCGCCGGCAGGGCGCCGGCCCTGAGGACAATGGCCAAGTCCGTGGCCTCCTCCACGGTGAAGCCGCCGGTGATTTGGGCCCGGCCTGAGGGGATTGGCTCTCGGATCACCGGGGCCGAGTAAACATTACCGTCCAGGATGATCGCGAGCCGTCTCCCGACGTTCTGCTCGGTCAGCTCGGCAAAGGCCTTCGTGCCGGTCTTGTTGAAGTCCACGGAGACGTACGGGTCGCTGGTGGTCTGGTCAATGGACACCCGGGCCGCGGCCAGGTCGGCCCCGGTGACGAAGGCCCGCTTCTTCGCCACGTGGGGGTTTCTCCGCTCCTCTTTGGTCTTCCGGTCCACGGTGCGCTGCCAGAGCACCTCGTCGCCCTCGGGGGGGCCTTCGCGCACCGCCCGCTCCACGTCCGCCGACTCGTCCAGGAGCTTGAACTCCAAAAGGGCGGTCTTGCCGATCAGTGCCTTGGCGCGCTCGGGATCCTGCACCCCAGGGAGCTGGACCAAGATGCGGTTCTCCCCCTGCCGCTGGATGGTAGGTTCAGCCACCCCGAACTGGTCCACCCGGTTCCGGATCGTCTCGAGCCCCTGGCGGACCGCCAGGTCACGAATCGTCGACGCCTCCCGCTCCTTCATCACGAGCAGCACTCGCCCCGCGGCCTGGTCGGCGCCTTTTTGATCGAAGACGGGGAACTCGTTGAGCACCGCCAGAGCCTCGTTCCAGGTCTGCGGGGACGCGAGCTGGAGGACCAGCTCCGTAGCCCTTTGCCGGCTGAGCTGAGCCGCGGCGACGCCCTTCCGCTCCAGGGTGGCGCGGATGTCCGAGGCGGCGCGCTCAACCTGAGCCTCCAGGGCTTTCTCCACCTCCACGCCCAGCACCAGGTGAATCCCGCCCTGAAGGTCAAGCCCGAGGTTCAGGGTCTTTGGCAGTAGCCCGCCGCGGCCCGGATCGGGAGAAAACTTAGGACCGTAGAGATACCCACGCACGCCGGGCGGTGGGTAGAGGTAGCTGACCGACCCGACGAGCGCGGCCAGGACAATGGCAATTCGGAGCCAGAGGCGCTTACGCATTGGTGTCGGACTCGGTCACCACGATGCGACTGATGGCAACTCGGTCGCACTCCACCTTGACTTGGTCGGCGATTTTCAAAATCACCGAATGCTCGTTGAGACCGACGATGATGCCGTGGAGGCCGCCCATGGTCACCACCCGATCCCCTTTCTTGAGCACCCTAAGCATTTGCTCCCGCTTTCGGCGCTCCTTCTGCTGCGGGCGGATCAAGAGGAAGTAGAAGATCGCAAAAATGGCCGCGAAGAAGAGAAGCTGGGGGAGTATTGACAGCGCGCCGCCGCTCGGCGAGTGGCCGGCAGCGTAGGCGAGGTCGGCGGCGTAGGCGAGGTCCATCAGTCAGGCCTCCGTGTTTGCCAGAGTCTCGGGTGAATCGTCTTCGGATGATACCCCATACCGCGCCAAAAACCGAGCCCTGAATGCGTGGAAGAGTCCCGCCGCAATGGCCTCGCGCAGTTCTCCCATGAGGGTCTGGTAGAAGTGAAGGTTGTGAAGCGAAAGGAGCCGCGGAGCCAGGAGCTCGCGGGCTACGTACAGATGCCGGAGGTAGGCGCGGGAGAAATTGCGGCAGGTGAGGCAGGCGCACTCGGGGTCGGGTGGGCCGGAGTCCCGAGCGTAGCGCGCGTGCTTGATGACGATGACGCCGTCGGCGGTGAAGAGCTGGCCATTGCGCGCGTTTCGCGTGGGAAGGACACAATCAAAAAGGTCCATGCCCCGGGCTACAGCCTCAACCAGGTCGGGTGGTTTTCCCACCCCCATGAGGTAACGCGGCTGATCGTCTGGCAGGAGGGCGCCGGTCAGCTCAACCAGGTCCAGCATGAGCGGCTTGGGCTCACCCACCGCCAGCCCGCCGATCGCATACCCGTCAAAGGCGAGAGCGCAGATCCCCTCGACAGCGCTTCGTCGGAGATCCTCGTACACCCCGCCCTGGACGATCCCGAACAGGGCTTGACTCCTGGATTTAACGTGGATCGCTTTGGCCCGGGCCGCCCAGCGGAGGGTCAGGGCCAGGGAGCGCTCGGTCTCGATGCGCGAGACAGGGTGGGCCAGGCACTCGTCCAGGGGATGGATGATGTCTGCCCCCAGCGCCTGCTGCACCTGGATGGAGATCTCCGGGGTCAGGAGCTGCGCGGAGCCATCGAGATGGGAGCGAAACCTGACTCCCTCTTCGGACACTTTTCGAAGCGCGGCGAGGCTGTAGACCTGAAAGCCACCCGAATCGGTGAGGATCGGCCCGTCCCACCCCATGAAGCGGTGGAGGCCGCCCAGATCCCGGATGATCTCGGGGCCAGGGCGGAGGAAGAGGTGGTAGGTGTTGGCCAGGACGATCTGGGTTCCCACCGTCTTGAGATCGTCCGGGGTCAACCCCTTCACGCTCCCCTGGGTTCCCACCGGCATGAAGGCCGGCGTCTCGACCACGCCGTGCGGGGTGGTAAGCCGCCCGAGCCGCGCCGCCCCATCAGTTTTGAACAGCTCGAACCGGATCGCAGTCACAGGATCAGCATGGCGTCGCCGTACGAGTAGAAGCGGTACCCCGCCTCCACGGCGTGGCGGTAAGCGGCCAGGATCAGTTCCCGCCCGGCGAACGCCGAGACGAGCAGCAGATGGGTGGACCGCGGGAGATGGAAATTAGTGATGAGCGCGCCGACGACCTTGAACGCATAACCAGGGTAGATGAACAGGTCGGTAGGGCCCGAGACCGGACCCGCCCGACCCGCGGGATCTGAGGCCGCCTCGAGAGCGCGGACCACCGTGGTGCCCACAGCAACCACTCGCCGCCGCTCCGCCTTGGCCTGATTGATCGCGCACGCGATTGTTTCGGGCACCAACATCTCCTCGGCAGCCATCGAATGCTCCTCCACCCGGGCCGTCCGAACCGGGCGGAAGCTCCCGGGACCCACGTGGAGCGTCAGCGCGTGGACCGCCACTCCGCGCGCCATCAGGCGATCCAGGAGGGCGGGCGTGAAATGAAGGCCCGCGGTCGGCGCGGCGAGCGAGCCGTCGTGGCGGGCGTACACAGTCTGGTAGCGCTCCCAGTCTTCGGCCCCGGGCTTTCGGTAACGGCGGATATAGGGCGGCAACGGGGGCAGCCCGTGTCGGTCGAGGAATTCGCGAGTCGATTGGACTCCCTCCACGTGAACGACGCGACGACCGGCTTCGCCGGCTTCGACAACCCGGGCCTGAACCTCGCCCAGCAGGATGCTCGCCCCTACTCGACAGCGCTTGGCTGGCCTGGCCAGCACCTCCCATCGACACTCGCCGACCTCCCTGAGGAACAGGAGCTCCACCGGCGCGCCGGTTCCGAGCGTCCCCAGAAGCCGGGCTGGGATCACCCGAGAATCGTTCACAACGAGACAGTCCCCTGCCCCCAGGAACGCGGGGAGATCCGCGAACAGTCGGTCCTCCCAGCGGCCCGCGGCTCGATCGAGCACCAAGAGACGCGACGCATCTCGCCGCTCGGCGGGATACTGGGCAATCCGATCGGGGGGAAGCTCGTAGTCGAACCGCGCCAGGTCCATGACGCTCCGAGTCTCAAGCCACGCGGTCACGCTGTCAAGCGGGGCGCGGCCCGGTATAGAATTTGGCTGCGGCCTCAAGGCGGCGGATGCGCGAGCGATGGTGACGATCCATTACCTCCGGTCGGAAGATGATCTCCAGGAAGTCCGGGTACTGTTCAGCGAGTATGCGGCCTCCCTGGGCATCGACCTGAGCTTCCAGGACTTCGACCTGGAGCTGGCCGAGCTGCCGGGCGACTACGCGCCGCCCGAGGGTCGGCTGCTCCTGGCCAGGTCCGGGGACGAGATTGCCGGGTGCGTCGCGTTGCGGAAGCTGGCCGATGGCGTCTGCGAGATGAAGCGCCTCTACGTCCGGCCCGCGTTTCGGGGAACCGGCCTCGGCAGGCGGCTGGCCGTGGCCATCATCGAGGAGGCGCGCCGGATCGGCTACGCCCAAATGCGGCTGGACACGCTACCATCGATGCGCGAAGCCATCGCGCTCTACGAGGCGCTCGGCTTCACGCGCATCGCGCCCTACCGCTACAATCCCGTCGAGGGCACCCTGTTCATGGAGCTCCCGCTGCGGTGATGCCCTACCCGATCTTGCTGCCGGGCCTGACGGGCTCATCGGGCCGGAGGAGCACTACGTCGCCGTGCTCGGTATAGGCGCCCATCATCAGGACCTCGGAAACAAAGGGGCCGACCGGCTTGGGCGGGAAGTTCACGACGCAGACCACCTGGCGGCCGATCAGCTGCTCAGGACGATAGCGATGGGTGATCTGGGCGCTGGAGCACTTCACGCCCAGCTGGCCCAGGTCAACCCAGAGGCGGTAGGCGGGCCGTTTCGCCTGGGGGAACTCCTTCGGGTCCACCACCACGCCGACGCGCATGTCCACCTTCTCGAAGTCGCTCCACGCGATGGGCTTCATCGCAAGGTCAACGACTCACGGGCTGTTAACGAGACGCTGCTTGACTTCGGCGGCTAGCGTGACGATGACCTGTGCATCCGACCGATGAAACTCGCGCGCGGAATTATAATCAGCATGGGCTCGCTTCCCCCGCATTCGGTCAAGATCTAACGCCGTGAGTTCCATATCCGATCGCTGCCGAAGACCCTCTAGGACTCTGGCATGAACCCGCTCTCCACGGATCGGCTCGGGACCCTGCTGTTCGAGAAACTCGCGGCACTTGTGAAAAGCCGAATAGTACGCTCGACTTGCTACCGTCCTCCAGGTCGCTTCGGGAAGAGTCGGTGAAGACGCGAGAAGACCTCTTGCGACTTCGAGATAGTCATTCCACTCAAACATCGGGCTCGATGGTCACGTTGATTGCAAATCGGGCAAGGCGAGCAGCGTCAGCAAACCATGACTGGTCGAGTCGCCTCAAGCGTTCCACCGCCTGGGCCACCGGTTCGCGCCCCATGACCACTATAAACAGTTGCTCCCATCCTTCCTCCGGGTCCTTGACCAAGTCCAACGTTAGGCGGACTTCCCCGAAGATCTTGCGGATTGCTTCAGGCGCCTCAAGGAGGACGGGGCCCATTTCCCAGTGCTGAACAATGTACGAAAACAAGCCATCCCAATCTGCGTCACGGAGAACAAACGAGTTTTCAACCACTTCAGCAACATGAACAAGAAACGCCGGGCGTCGTGTTTCCTCGAACGCCCCTCTCTCGGCACGCGTGTCATACAAGTCATGAGGCGCCGCCAGAGACGAAGCCGCCATTCGGCTCATTCCTTCGAAGCCAAAAGTAGGGCAATCAGCCCGCCGAGTACCAGGCCGGCAAGCAGGTTCCGTTGGGTCTGCTCCAACTGTAGTCGCTCGAGAATCCTCACCGCCTCGCTGATCGTCCTGTCAAAGTTAGTTCGGTCGATAACGACGACTTGTCCTGTAGACGGAGGCGCAAGACCTGCGTCGATAACCGAAACGGCATTCTGCCCGTTAAGCCCTAGCTTGAGTCCTTGGGCTAATTCCGTATTTACCCATGGAAGATGTTGCCCGGAAAGCGTGGCCACTGCGACGAAGGCATGCAGGTTATTCAAAAGCTGGACTACGCGCGCTGGGGCAGCGGCAGGCTGCCATCGCCGATCCGGAATGATCGGCTCCATGCCCTTCCTAGCGGCGAGCTCTGCCATGCCGTAGATGGCTCCAAGCTCGTGCGGAGCGACGCTATGGCCTATATAGACGCGAAACGACACTGGCACACTCCTGCAGGTGCATTGATAATTACCATTCTAGCAGCGCATGACGAGTTTCTGCTAGGTCGAGAAGGTAGTCAATGGATTTCGAAGGGGAAGGTGGAAATTGCTACCGCAGCAGCGAGAACGTGGTGCCCGGATAGTAAAATTCCAGTATGTGGCGGTAGCGGTAGCCCTTCTCGGCCATCGCTTTGGCGCTCCACTGGCTGAACCCCACCCCATGGCCGTACCCTCGCCCGGCGAAGCGAGCGTACTTCTTGTCCACGGCCACGGCGAAGAGGGTGCTCTTCAGGCTGTCGTTGCCGATGATCTTCCTGAAGTCAACGCCCCGGAGCACCGCGCTCCCCCGCGTGCCATGGACAGCCAGCCGGATCACGCGGAGCGAGGGCCCGCGCTCCAGCACCTCCAGCCGCACGAGGCTCCCCACCGAGACGCCGCCTTTTTGGAGCAGCTCGGTCAGCTCGCGAAGCGGCAGATCCAGGTTCCAGTGCGTGTAAGGCGAGCCGCCTGAGAACTCGTCGCGCACGGGCTTGAGAGCCGGCATATTGGTTGCGACAAAGACCCTTCGCGGATCCTCTGTGTAGCCACCACTCTCGGTGTGGAAGAACGCCGGGAAGAGCTGCCCCTCCCAGTGGAGCACCTCGCCCTCTGTCTCCTTCACCGCCAACCAGACCCGAGAGGAGGACGGCACCCGGCCCACGTACTGCTGGTGGGCAGTGGAGGCGAGGAGGTGAAAAGGCTTCGCGGCGTTGAGCTGGCGGTGGTAGGCCGCATAGGTTCGAGCCACGACCGCCTGAGCCTTGAGCATCTCCAAGGGCCACGTGTCCGAGACTTCAGCCTTGAGCACCCCGACCAGGTACTCTTCCAGCGGAAGCTCGTTCACCACCGACAGACGATCACCATTTTTGAGCACGTCCAGGATCCCGGGATACTCCCGGCCGTTCAGCTTGAGGCCGGGGCCGGTCGCCGGCCTGAGCCGTACCGCCGGGAGAAGCCGGCCTTCCACCTCCACCCCGCTGTTTGTCAGCGAGACCCGGACCCTCAAAGGAGAACCATCAAGCACAGCCGCCCCGTTGAGGTCGGCGACGCTGATCGGGCCGCCAGCCACCTCAACGCTCTGAACTCCGTCGGCCACCGCCACCCGAATCAGGCCGTTGGCGAGGGCCGGCGCGGGGCTGAGGCTCGCGAGGAGCAGTAACGCGAGGGGGGAGAGGCGCTTCAGCGGCGCCCGAAGAAGGAAAGAATCAGGGTGAGAATGATTGAAAGCAGGATGCTGGTGGCCAGGGGGAAGTAGAAGCTCCAGTTTCCACGCTGGATGTAGATGTCGCCCGGCAGTCGTCCGATCCACGGCACCTTTCCCGCGAAATTCCCCAGAAGGAGGAATATTCCTCCCAGAACTATCATGACCACCCCGAAACCAACGAATAATTTCCCAAGGCTGCTCAGCTCGGGCATTCCGGATCTCTCCTACAGCGGAAGCTGCCCCTGGCCCGGGACAGCCGGCGCGGGATATCCCAGGTGGGCGTACGCCTGGGGAGTCGCCCGGCGTCCGTTCGGGCTCCGAACGAGAAACCCGATCTTCAGGAGGTAGGGTTCCACCATCTCAGCCAGGGTCTCGGCTTCGTCGTTGATGGTCGCCGCCACCGCCTCGATCCCCACGGGACCGCCGCCGTACTGCTCGATGATGGCGCCCAGAAAGCGCCGGTCGAGCCGGTCAAGCCCTCGGACATCCACACCCTCCCGATTCAGCGCGTCGTGGGCCACGGTCTGGGTGATCACGCCGTCCCGCTTGACCTGGGCGTAGTCCCGCACCCGGCGGAGCAAGCGGTTGGCGATGCGAGGAGTCCCGCGTGAGCGCTGAGCAATCTCCCGGCTACCCTCGGGCTCCACGGGGGCACCAAGGATGGAGGCCGAGCGCGCGATGATCTGGCAGAGCTCCTCCTCGGAATAAAAGTCCAGATGATGGAAGATCCCGAAGCGATCCCTGAGGGGAGAGGAGAGCATTCCCGGCCGCGTGGTAGCCGCCACCAGGGTGAAGGGGTGGAGGGCATAGCGGAGGGTCCGAGCGTGGAGCCCCTTGTCGATGACGAAGTTGACGGCGAAGTCTTCCATGGCGGGATAGAGAAGCTCCTCCACCGGGCGCGGGAGCCGGTGGACCTCGTCAATGAAGAGGACGTCGTTGGCGGTGAGGTTAGTGAGGATCCCCATGAGGTCGGCGCCACGCTCCAGGGCCGGGCCCGATGTGGCCACAATCTGGGTGCCCATCTCGTTGGCGAGAATGTGGGCCAGGCTGGTCTTCCCGATGCCGGGGGGCCCGTAGAGAAGCACATGGTCCATGCTCTCTCCGCGCTGGCGCGCGGCCTCGATCGAGATGCGCAGGCTCTCCACCGCCTCCCGCTGGCCGACGAACTCGTCCAGGCGCTGCGGGCGGAGCTGGCGCTCGACCTGGACTTCCTCAGGGAGCGCCATCCGGCTCAGGATCCTCGCTTCATCCATCCCGCCCCCATATTACATCTTCCGGGGAGAAACCTTGACACCCCCGGCCGCTCCCGGTAGCGTTCCGGGCATGAGGCTGGGCGAGGCGGACACCCGGGCCAAGCTGATCGACCCGGCCATTCACGCCCGGGGCTGGACGGAGGACCTGATCCGGCGGGAAGAGACGGCCGGGGCCATCGAGATCGTGGACGGCAAGCCCCGGCGGCAGAGCAAGGGGCGGGTGGACTACCTCCTCAGGGTCAAGGTCAACCCCGACACCCAGCCGGTGGCCGTGGCCCTCATCGAGGCCAAGGCCGAGGAGCTGCCCCCGACCCACGGGCTGGAGCAGGCGAAGGCTTACGCCGCCTGCAAGCGGCTCAACGTTCCGTTTGCCTTTTCGAGCAACGGCCACCTGTTCGTCGAGTACGACCGGACCAGCGGCAGGACGACCAGGCCCATTCCGCTCGCCGAGTTCCCGACCCCCGCGGACCTCAGGGCCCGCTACGAGGCGGCGATGGGCTTCAGCCTGACCGACCCCGTGGCCCGCCCCCTGCTGGCGCGGTACCCCGGCGGCGAGGCCACCCGGCGCTACTACCAGGACGCCGCGATCCGCGCCGTGCTGGAGAAGATCGCCCGCTGCGAGAAGACCGGCGAGCCCAAGCGGGCCCTGCTCGCCCTCGCCACGGGGTCTGGCAAGACCTTCATTGCCGTCCATCTCCTGAAGCGCATCGCCGACGCCGGCCAGCTCAAGCGCGCGTTGTTCGTCTGCGACCGGGACGAGCTCCGCCTCCAAGGCCTGGCCGCCTTCCAGAACGTCTTCGGCGCTGACGCGGCGGAGGTCTTCCGCAAGCCCGACGGCACCAACAACGCCCGGAATGCCCGCATCCACATCGCCACCTACCAGACCCTCGATGTGGACACCGACGAGGCGGACGCCAACTTCCTGACCACCTACTACCCCGAGAACTACTTCAGCCACATCGTGATCGACGAGTGCCACCGCTCGGCCTGGGGCAAGTGGTCCCAGGTCCTCACCCGCAATCCTGACGCCGTCCAGATCGGCCTCACTGCCACTCCGCGGCAGATCAGGATCACGGAGCGGACCCGGGAGGCCGAGGCCGACCGCCAGCTCACCCAGGACAACCTCCGCCACTTCGGGGAGCCCGTCTACGAATACGACATGAGCCGGGGGATCGAGGACGGCTACCTCGCCGCCTGCGAGGTCCACCGCTTCGATCTCTTCCACGACAACAAGCAGGTGAACGAGCGGGAAAGCGGGATCACCAAGGAGGACCTGGTTGACAAGCACGTGACGGACGCCACCACCGGAAAACCCATGGGGTTCACCGAAATTCCTCGCGAGCGGTACGGGGCACCCGACATCGAGGGCAAGATCCTTATGCCAGACCGCGTCGCGGAGATGACCCGCCATTTCTTCGAGCGCTTGCTGGAGACTGGGGGGCCCGAGCAGAAGACGATCATCTTCTGCGCCCGCGACCTCCACGCCGACGACGTGGCAGCAGCCATGAACAACCTTTACGCCGACTGGTGCGCCAGGAACGGCAAGCCCCGGACGGAGCCCTACGCCTTCAAATGCACCGCGGCCGTGGGCGGCGCCGAGTACATCGCCGATCTCCGCGGCGCCTCCCGCCACCACTTCGTTGCCACCACGGTGGATCTCCTGACCACCGGCGTGGATGTGCCCATCGTTCGGAACATCGTGTTCTTCAAGTACGTCAGGTCAGCCATCGCCTTCTATCAGATGGTGGGGCGTGGCACTCGCCTCGACCCCGCCACCGGCAAACTGATGTTCCGGGTCTTCGATTACACCGACGCCACGCGGCTTTTCGGGGAGGCCTTCGTCACCCGGCCCACGCCCCCGCGGAAACCGCGCGAAGGCCCCAGCCCCGAGCCGCCTGAGCCGCCCGAGCGCACAATTATGGTCGAAGGCTTCGACGTCCGCGTCACCGACGCCGGGCGCTACATCGTGACCCAGGTGGACGGTCGGGCGATGCCGGTGACCGTGGAAGAGTACATGCAGCACCTCGCCGCCAAACTCGTCGAGGAGGCGCCCACGCTGGAGATCTTCCGGAAGCGCTGGATCACGCCACCTGACCGCCGCGAGATGATGGGCCGTCTCCCCGACGCCGGCCGCTCGGCTTTGCTCGTCCGGGCCCTGGAAGAGATGGCCGACTACGACCTCTACGATGTCCTAGCGGAGCTCGGCTATGGCCTCGCCCCTAAGCGCCGCACCGAGCGGGCGGACGCCTTCACCTACAAGCACACCAGATGGCTCTCCAGCCTTCCGGCGCCCACCTCCAGCACGCTGAAGGCCCTGGCTGGCCAGTTCGCCCGCGCGGGAACCGACGCCCTGGAAAACCCTCAGGTGTTCCGAACCCCCGAAGTGGTCCAGGCTGGGGGCCTTGACGCGCCTCGGGCCCTGGGCCAGCCCGCCGACATCCTGCGCGAGACCAAAGAGCGCCTCTTCGCCGCATGACCCCTCGCCCCAGGACTGCCAGCCGTCGCGCCGCGGAGGAACCCTCCCCACCGGCCTACCAGCTCAAGGTCACCCTTCTCGACGTGCAGCCCCCGGTCTGGCGCCGGATCCTCGTGCCCGGGAACATATCCCTCGACCGGCTTCACAGCGCTGTCCAGGAGGCCATGGGCTGGACCAACTCCCACCTCCACGAGTTCTCGGTTCGGGGCCGGCGCTATGGCCAGCCGGACCCGGAGGAGCCTGATGCAGCTCTTGAGCACGAGTGGAAGGTCACGCTGCGCGAGGTCGCCCCCACTGAGGGCCTGAGCTTTGAGTACCTCTACGACTTCGGCGACGGGTGGACGCACGAGATCCTCGTGGAAAGCATCGCGGCCCAAGAGAAAGGGTTGCGCTACCCAGTGTGCCTCGCCGGCGAGCGCCATTGTCCGCCCGAGGACTGCGGCGGCCCTCCGGGTTACGCAGAGTTCGTGGAGGCGATCCGAGACCCGGACCACCCCCAGCATGATGAGATGCTGGAGTGGACCGGGAAAGCCTTCGACCCTGAGGCCTTCGACCTGGCCGCCGTCAACCGCAAGCTGAGGCTTGTCAAGTGACGCTCCAGCCCGATCGCAAACTTCCCCCCGCCTGGCGCTGGGA
>CAYFIG010000001.1:37235-42384 GCA_964342905.1 uncultured bacterium | reverse complement strand
TTCCGCCCGAGGAAGGGGACGAGGGCCCGCTGGAGATCGGCGTGGACCTCATGGCTCAGCCCAGGGGCAAGCGCCTGCAAACGGTCACGCTCCTCTCCGGTGGCGAACGGGCGCTCACGGGTCTCGCCCTGCTCTTCGCCATCTTCTACTATCGACCGAGCCCGTTCTGCGTGCTGGACGAGGCGGATGCGCCCTTAGATGACGCGAACATCCATCGATTTCTTCGAGTGCTTCGTGAGCTTGGCCGAGACACCCAGTTCATCGTGATTACCCACAACCGCAAGACCATGGAAGCCGCGGACATCCTCTACGGCATCACTATGGACGAGCCTGGCCTCTCCAGTCTGGTTTCCGTAAAACTCGCCGAATCCACGGACCAACCCGCCGTCACTGTTCGCGGGTGAAGCCCGCGCACCAGGGCTGTGTAAGTTCTTTCGCGGGTTGATTTTCTCTGCCGTCGGGATTACACTTTCGTGGGTGGCTTATGCAATCGCTCGGCGCGTATCTTCGAGAGCTGAGGCAGGCCAAAGGTCGCTCCCTCGAGGAGATGTTGCACGCGACTCGGGTGGGTTTGCGTTACCTTGAGGCGCTTGAAGCTGACGCCCTGAGTGAGCTTCCGGCCTCGGTCTTCACGAAGGGGTTTATCCGCGCCTACTGCCAGACCCTGAGGGAGCCGCCCGATGAGGCCCTCAGCCGATATCGGGAGCTTGTGGGGGAGTCACTGACCCCGGCACTGCCCCGGCCACCCCCTCGGCTGCTTGAGTCCAGAGCGCGCGGCCCGGTGTTGGTCAGCCTGGTGCTTCTCATCGCTCTCGGACTTAGCCTCTTCATCTTGACCTTGAGCCTCCAGAGCCGCACCCGGAAAATCGCGGTCTCGGCCCCGTCCCCAGCGTCCCCGGCATCCACGCCGATCGCTCATCCCGAGCGGGTCTCCCAGGAGTCGGCCAAACCCGCTCAAGTCGGACCGGCCCGGTTGGTGGCCCGGGCCATCGAGCCAACCTGGATCAGCGTCCAGACGGACGACGGACAGGTGGTGCAGGAGCTGCTCCCGGCCGGAGCCACTCGCGAGTGGATCTCCTCGAAACGCTTCGTCCTTACCATTGGCAACGCCGGCGGCCTCACCCTCGAGCTCAACGGTCAACCTGTCCCGCCGCTGGGCGCCAGTGGCTCGGTGGTCCATAAGCTGATCCTCCCCGGCGAGCCCGAGGCCCGGAAACCGTGAGCTGGGTTTCCCTCGTTGCCGAGCGGCTGCGTTACGGGCTCAGCCGATCACAGCACCTCTTGGCCGAGGGGCTCGCATCTCTCCTCTCGACCCACCGGGTGGCTGATGAGCGGTTCCTGGAGGAGCTGGAGGAATTGCTGATCGCGGCGGATTTGGGCCCGGCCGTCTCCCGGCACTTTATCGACCGGCTCAGGAGTGAGATTCGGGGCGGACTTGTCAGCTCGGCTGAGGACGTCAAGGGAGCGCTCCGGCAGTTCCTCCTCGAGACTCTCGAGCCGGCGGCCAGGCCGTTGGATCTCGATCACAGCCCGGCTGTGCTCTTCATCCTCGGCGTCAACGGCTCAGGAAAAACGACCACCTGTGGCAAGCTCGCCGCCCTGCTCAAGGCCAACGGCAAGACACTGCTCCTGGCCGCCGCGGACACCTTTCGAGCCGCTGCCATTGAGCAGCTCCAGGCCTGGGGTGTCAGGGCCGGTGTTGACGTGATCCACCAGGCCGCGGGCGCCGATCCCGGGGCCGTGCTCTTTGACGCCGTGAAGGCTGCCACGGCCCGGAAGGTGGACGTGCTCGTCGTGGACACCGCGGGCCGGCTCCATACCAAGCAACCTCTGATGGAGGAGCTGGCCAAGCTTACGCGCGTGGTGGCCAAGCAGCTTCCCGGCGCCCCCCACGAGCGCTTGATGGTGCTCGACGCTCCCACCGGGCAGAACGGGCTAGCCCAGGCCACGCTCTTCCATGCTCATGTCGGGCTCACCGGCGTGGTGCTCACCAAGCTCGACGGCACCGCCAAGGGCGGGATCGTCGTGAGGATTCACCAGGAGCTTGGGCTTCCCATCAAGCTGGTCGGGGTTGGGGAGGGGGTTGAGGATCTCCAGCCCTTTGACGCCAAGGCGTTTGTCACCGCCCTGCTCCCCGAGTGAACAAGATGGTCGTGACCGCTCCCCAGGATGACTACCCCTTCATACAGCGGGCCCTTGAGCTGGCGTCTCGGGCCCGGGGCCTCGCCTCTCCGAACCCGCTTGTGGGCGCGGTGGTGGTGAGGGACGGGAAGGTGGTCGGCGAGGGATACCACAGGGAAGCAGGTGCCCCCCACGCCGAGGTCGAGGCGCTCACGGCGGCTGGCGAGAGAGCCCGGGGTGGAACGCTGTATGTGACGTTAGAGCCTTGCGTGCACCAGGGCCGGACCGGGCCGTGCGTGCCTGTCATCCTCGAGGCCGGCATCCGCCGGGTAGCCGTGGCAATCGCCGATCCGAACCCAAAGGTCCAGGGGCGGGGGATCGTAGCCCTCAAGACAGCCGGGGTAGAGGTGGCGGTGGGGATTCTGGAGGGAGAGGCGCGCGTGCTGAACCGGGCGTTTTTTACGTTCATGGTCGAGCGCCGACCCCTCGTGACCCTGAAGGCCGCGCTCACGCTGGACGGAAAGATCGCGGCCTGGGACAGAACCTCCCGCTGGATCACGGGAGAACTGGCCCGCCAAGAGGCGCACCGGCTCCGGAGCCAAGCGGACGCCGTAGCCGTCGGGATCGGGACCGTGCTGGCTGACGATCCCCTTCTCACGGTGCGGCTCCCCGAACCATGGCCGCGCGAGCCGTTTCGAGTGATTGTTGACAGCCGTGCGCGCACTCCGCTGACGGCCCGCGTCCTCACCGCTGGCCGCCCCGAGCGGACCCTCATCGCCGTGACCGAGTCGGCACCGCGGGATCGGGTGGGAATGTTGGAGGCTCAGGGGGCAACCGTTCTGCGTCTTCCGACGCGGGACGGTCGGGTCGATCTCCCCGCGTTGCTCGGGACCCTGGCTGAGCGCGAGGTGGTGGCCCTCCTGCTCGAGGGCGGGGCAGAGCTGAACGCGGCGTTCTTGGAAGCCGGCCTCGTGGACCGGGTCGCCCTCTTCATGGCCTCGCTCCTCCTGGGCGGGGCCGGCGCCCCGAGCTTGGTCGGGGGCGGAGGCCGCAGCTTGAAGGAGGCGTTTCGCGTCCGCGGGGTGACGGTGCGCCAGGTGGGTGAGGACCTCCTGATCGAAGGGGACTTGGAGCGGTAGGATGTTCACCGGGATCGTGGAGGAGCTGGGTGAAGTAGTTGAGTTGGATGCGCGGGCTGGCTCCGTGCGGCTCACCCTGAAAGCCGGACGACTGCTCGAGGGGAGCGATCAAGGGGCGAGCCTGGCGGTCAACGGGGTCTGCCTCACCGTGGTGGAACGAGACGGCGGGTCGCTCGCCTTCGACGTTGGGCCAGCGACCCTGCGCGTGAGCGCGCTCGGCGACCTCGCGCCTGGGGATCCTGTTAATCTTGAGCGACCGCTGCGCCTGGGTGCCCCGCTGGGCGGCCATCTGCTCCTGGGTCATGTGGACGGCGTGGGGACGGTGGACGCCTTGGTGCGGGAGGGGGACACGCTCAGGATGCGGGTCGCTCTTCCCGAGCCTTCGCTGGAGCGATACTTGATTCCGAAGGGGTCGGTGGCTGTGGACGGGGTGAGTCTCACCGTCGCCGGCCTTGCCCCGGGACGCTTTGAGGTGATGTTGATCCCTCACACGCTGGCCGTGACCAGTCTGGGGACGCTGGCGCTCGGCGCCCGGGTGAACCTCGAAATGGACCTGATCGGCAAATACCTTTTCCGCTTCTTCCAGACTGCCTCCCACCTCCATCCGCAAGGTGCGGCATGAGCGATTCCCAAAAGCCCCAGCGCGAGTTCGCTTCAATCGAGAGCGCCCTCGAGGACATCCGGGCGGGCCGGATCCTCATCGTGGTGGACGACGAGGATCGGGAGAACGAGGGCGACTTCGTCATGGCCGCGGACAAGGTCACCCCTGAGGCCGTGAACTTCATGACCAAGTACGGGCGCGGGCTGATCTGCGTCCCGATGACGGGGGAGCGCTTGGATGCGCTCCGGATTTCCATGATGGTCCAGGACAACACGGCCCCGATGGGGACTGCTTTCACCGTTACGGTTGACGCCAAACGGGGTGTGACGACCGGGACCTCAGCCTACGACCGCGCGGTAACGATCAAGATGCTGGTGGACCCCGTGACCCGCCCCGACGACCTCACGCGCCCCGGCCATATCCTGCCGCTTCGGGCGATGCCAGGCGGTGTGCTGCGGCGTGCGGGCCACACTGAGGCCGCGGTGGACCTCGCGCGGCTGGCAGGCTTCGCTTCAGCCGGCGTGATCTGCGAGGTGATGGACGAGGACGGCGGCATGGCGCGGGTCCCCCAGCTCCTCGAGCTGGCGCGCGCCCACAACCTCAAGGTCATCACCATTAAGGACCTGATCGAGTACCGGATGACCAAAGAGAAACTGGTGCGCCGGGTCGCCACCACCCGCCTTCCCACCCGATTCGGGGAGTTCACCGCCATCGCCTACGAGACCACGGTGGACAATCGGGTGCCGCTGGCTCTGGTGGTGGGGGCCGTGGCCGACGGCAGGCCAGTCCTGGTTCGGGTTCACTCCGAGTGTCTGCACGGGGACGTCTTCCACTCGCTGCGTTGCGACTGCGGCTCTCAGCTCGAGAAGGCCCTGGCCATCATCCAGAAGGAGGGGCACGGGGTTTTCGTCTATATGCGCCAGGAGGGGCGGGGAATCGGGCTCCTCAATAAAATGCGCGCCTACGAGCTCCAGGACCAGGGCAAGGATACGGTGGAGGCCAACCTCGCCCTGGGCTTCAAGGCCGACCTCCGTGACTACGGGATCGGCGCTCAGATTCTGGTGGACGTCGGGGTCCGAAGCATGCGGCTCCTCACCAACAACCCGAAGAAGATCGTGGGGCTTGAAGGGTACGGGCTCACGATGGTGGAGCGGGTGCCCATCGAGATTCCCCCCACCGACTCCAACCGCCAGTACCTCAAGACCAAGCAGGAGAAGCTCGGCCATTTCCTCTCCTCCCTTTCCTTTGACTGACGGCCTTGGGTACTCAGGTATGACGCGACCCAATT
>CAYFIG010000001.1:0-37225 GCA_964342905.1 uncultured bacterium | reverse complement strand
CCTCTTCTTCTCTCCTCTCCTTCCTCCTCTTCCTCCCTCCTTCCTTCCCTCCTCCCCTACTTCCTCTCCTCCCTCTCCTTTGACTAGTATGGCCGGCCGAGCGCCGACGCGTCAGATTCGCGCTGCGACGGGCCGCCGGCGCTTTGGAATCATCGCAGCCCGCTTCAACGAACCCATCTCGAAGCGCCTCCTTGACGGGGCGCTCGAAGTCTTCAGGAGCCACGGCGTGTCTTCCGACGCCGTGGAGGTTCACTGGGTGCCCGGCTCCTTTGAGCTCCCGCAGGCAGCGCTCAAGCTCGCGTTGACCCGCCGCTTTGCCGCGCTGGTCTGCCTGGGCGTGGTGATCAGAGGCCAGACGCCCCATTTCGAGCTTGTGGCACGCGAGGCCGCTGCCGGGATTCGCGAAGCTGCCATGCATACGGGGATCCCGATTTCCTTCGGGGTCGTGACGGCGTTGACCGAGGACCAGGCCTGGGACCGCGCTGGCGGGGCTCGGGGCAACCGCGGCGAGGAGGCTGCGCTGGCGGCCCTTGAGATGGCCGAGTGGGTTCTCGGCCTGCCGCGCCCGGGCCGCGGGCGCGGTGCCAGGGTCGCTGGGGGAGCTGGGTCTAGGCCCCGCCTCAGATAAATGGGCAAGCGACGAAAGGCCCGCGAGCTCGCGCTTCAGCTTCTCTACCAGCTTGACCTCTGGGACGAGACGGATCCTAGCCCCCACCTGTCGGAGTTCTGGAGCCGACACCCCGTGTATCCCGAGGTGCGGGCCTTTACGGAGGCCCTGGTCCGCGGGACCAAGCTCCACCAGCCAAAGATCGATGAGCTGATCATTCAGTATACCGAGCACTGGGACCTGAAGCGGATGGCGGTGGTTGACCGCAACATTCTTCGCGAAGGGATCTTCGAGCTTCTCTGGCTGACCGAGGTCCCTCCCAAGGTGGCAATTAACGAGGCGCTGGAAGTCGCAAAGAAGTTCAGTACCCAAGAGTCCAGCCGGTTCATCAACGGGATTTTGGATCGGGTCCGAAAGGAGCTCCGGCCCACTCCCTGATCCTGGCCGAGGCCCTCTGATCCGCTACGCGCTTCTCGCTGACATCCACGCAAACCTGGAGGCCCTGACCGCCGTTCTCACCCACGCAGAGCAGCTGGGAGTGGACGGGCTTGTCTGCCTGGGCGATGTGGTGGGGTACGGCGCCGACCCAGGTCCGTGTCTGGAGACCGTTCGCCGACGGTGCACGGCCGTGGTCGTCGGAAACCACGAACACGGCAGCGTGGGGCTTCTTGACCTCGACTGGTTCAACCCGGTGGCCCGGGCCGCCGCGCTCTGGACAGCCTCGCAGCTCGCTGACGAAGCGCGCGCGTACCTGACAAAGCTTCCGCTCACGCTTACGCTCCACGGCACCACGCTGGTGCACTCAAGCCCGCGTACTCCGCAGAGGTGGGAGTACCTCATCACTCCCCAGGATGGCTTCGAGGTGTTCGACTTCTTTCCCGGTCGGCTCTGCTTCGTCGGTCACTCCCATCGGCCGGCGGTCTGGGCGCGGGGAGAGGAGGGAGACCGCTTCCTTCCCGGTCAGCAAACCGTTTCCCTTGACCCCGATCGTCGATTCATCGTGAACGTCGGGAGCGTGGGGCAGCCCCGGGACGGTGACCCGCGAGCCGCCTACGCCGTGTGGGATCTCGAGGCGTCCAGCGTGACCATCCACCGGGTGGCCTACGATACGGTAACGGCCCAGGCCAAGATCTATCGATCCGGGCTGCCGCGAATCCTCGGCGAGCGGCTGGCCTATGGCCGCTGATCCTGCGGCCCCGGGGCTTGGTGTACTCGGTAATGCCCGAGTCAGGCTCTCACTCCTCCTCGCCTCGGCAGTCCTCGGAGTCCTCGCCTATCCGGGCGTCAACTGGCACTTGCTCATCTGGATTTCGCTGGTCCCAGTTTTCTCCTGCGCCCTGGTGCGAAGCCCTCGCCAGGCTTTGTCCGACGGATGGCTTTACGGATTTGCGTTCTTCACCCTCCTCCTCCGGTGGCTCGACTACACCTTCCAGACCTACAGTGCGATTCCCTGGCCCCTCACCTGGCTTCCCATCCTCGGGCTGGCTGGGTACTGCGGACTCTACGCTGGGCTGGTCGCGAGCGCGGTCAGCTGGCTCTGCCGCCGCCGGGGGCCCGGGTTCGGCCTCGGTGCAGCGCCATTCCTCTGGGTTGCGGGCGAGTGGCTCAGGGGTCATGTCCTTTCGGGATTTCCCTGGGGATTGCTCGGCTACTCTCAAGCGTTTGTGCTCCCCGTGATTCAGATCGCAGAGTGGACGGGCGTGTACGGCGTGTCGTTCCTCATCGGGAGCGTGAATGCGGCGATCGCTTCCGTCGTGGTCCTCGGTCTCTCCAGGGCTCGAGGCGGGCTCGCGGCCGCCGCAGCCCTGCTTCTGCTCACTCTCGCCGTCGGCTGGCAGGCGCTCGCGGGGAGCGCTAACGGCACCCTCCGGGTCGCCGTGGTCCAGCCCTCTATTGACCAAGCCCGAAAGTGGGATGCTGGCGTTCTGGCCCAGACCCTGGATGTGTACCGGGCGCTCACCGTCGAAGCGGGTCAGGCCTCCCCGGCGTTGGTGATCTGGCCTGAGACCGCGGCTCCCATCTCTCTCCGGCACGACCCCGCCACGCTCGAGCGGCTTCGCGCTATGTCGAGAGAGGTGCGGGCGCCGCTCGTGCTGGGGGCGTTGGATGCGGCGCCCGGGACCCCTCGACGCTACTTCAACAGCGCGTTTTTCCTGAGGAAAGAAGGCATCGCGGCCAAGTATGATAAAATACATCTCGTTCCGTTCGGAGAGTACGTGCCGCTGAGTCCACTCCTCGGCTTTGTCAGAGGATGGGCGGAGTTCATCTCCGAGTTGGAATCAGGAACGGTTCACGCAGTGTTCCCGTTCCAAAAGGTACCCTTCGGGGTGGTGATCTGTTACGAGGGGCTTTTCCCCGAACTCTTCCGCCAGTTCGTGGCGAACGGGGCTCGGTTCATGGTGAACATGACGAACGACGCGTGGTTCGGCAAAACCAGCGGCCCGTGGCAGCACCTCGCGGTGCTCCCACTCCGGGCCGTGGAGAACCGGGTCGCCATCGCGCGAGCTGCCAACACTGGCGTATCCGCGATGATCGAGCCGACCGGTCGGATCCGCCAGGTCCTGGGGCTCTTTCAGCGCGGCGTCCTGGTGGGCCACCTGGTGGGTCGGACCCGGACCACGTTTTACACCCGTTACGGCGATCTCTTCGCCTACGCCTGCCTCGGGCTCGCGCTCGGCGCGCTCGGCTGGGCAGCCCTCCGGAGGGTGGTCTAACATGCCGGGAGAGCTGAAGCGCGAGGTGCTGGAGTTTGAAAAGCGGCTCGATGACCTTCGGGGGCATCTTTGACCTTTCCGCGAAGGAAGCTCGCCTCAGCCAGATCGAAATGGAGATGGCCTCGCCGGCTTTCTGGGATGACAGCCGCCGCGCCCAGGGGCTGGTGCAGGAGCGTTCTGAACTGTCCCGCCTGGTGAGCCGCTGGCGGGATCTCGCCAGGCAGGCCGAGGAGATCCGCCTTCTCTGGGAGCTGGCCACAGCGGAAGGGGACGAGCGGCTCGCGCCCGAGATTGAGGCCGGTGTCCGGGAGCTCCGACGCGGTCTCGACGAGTTCGAGTTAAAAATCACTCTTTCCGGCCCGCACGATGCGAAGGCCGCCATCCTCTCCATCCACCCCGGCGCCGGAGGCACCGAGTCCCAGGACTGGGCTCAGATGCTCATGCGCATGTACCTCCGCTGGGCCGAGGGGGCTGGCTATGCCGCCGAGGTGGTGGACCTGCTTCCAGGGGAAGAGGCGGGGGTCAAGTCCGTCACGATCGAGGTGAAGGGAGAGTACGCCTACGGCTATCTCAAGGGCGAGACCGGCGTGCACCGGCTGGTCAGGATTTCTCCCTTTGATGCCTCCCGCCGCCGGCACACCTCGTTCGTGTCGGTTTCGGTGATCCCCGAGGTGGAGGACGTGGAGGTGGTGATCCGGGAAGAAGATCTTCGTATTGACGTGTTTCGGTCGTCCGGCCCCGGAGGGCAGGGGGTGAACACCGCGGATTCGGCGGTTCGGATCACCCATTACCCAACCGGGCTCGTGGTCCAGTGCCAGAACGAGCGCTCCCAGCTCAGGAACCGCGACACCGCACTTCGGATCCTCCGCGCCAGGCTCTACCAGCTCTACGAGAAGAAACAGCGAGAAGAGCTGGCCGAGCTGACCGGCGAGAAGAAAGAGATCGCCTTCGGAAGCCAGATCCGCTCCTACACGTTTCATCCCTACCAGCTCATCAAGGACCACCGCACGGGCTTGGAGGTCGGGAACGTAGAGGCGGTCATGGACGGCGAGCTTGATCCCTTTATCAGAGCTTTTCTGCTGGCAGGGAAGCCAGCATAGGGCAGCGGACCGTGCTCGACAACACCAACGAGCTCATCCGCCGTCGCCACGCCAAGCTCCAGGCGCTCAGGGAGCGCGGGATCGATCCCTTTGGCAGCCGCTACCCGGTCACCCACTGGGTCCGTGACTTCGAGCCGCTCCGCGTCCGGGCCACCGAGGAGGAGCTCAGGAACTTCGGTACCGTCAGCGTGGCGGGACGCATCATGGCGCTCCGGCACCATGGCAAGACCTGCTTCGCCCACCTCAGGGACTACACCGGGCAGATTCAGCTCTACGCCCGCACCGATCAGCTGGCAGATGACTACGCCCTCTTCACCGACCTGGATACGGGAGATTTCATCGGGGTGACGGGGGAGCTGTTTCGGACCCGCACGGGCGAGTTGACCGTGGCCGTCAAATCCTTCGCCTTCCTGACCAAGTCGGTCCGACCGCTCCCGGAGAAGTGGCACGGGCTCAAGGACGTCGAGACCCGCTACCGCCAGCGGTACGTGGACCTCCTCGTGAACCCCGGGGTCCGGGACGTGTTCGTCTTGAAGACCCGCCTGGTCAAGGTGATCCGAGAGTTCCTGGATGCCCGTGGCTTTCTGGAGGTCGAAACGCCGATGATGCAACAGATCCCGGGCGGGGCTACGGCCCGGCCGTTCGTCACTCACCACAACGCCCTGGGCATGGATCTCTTTTTGCGGGTTGCACCCGAGCTGTACCTCAAGCGACTGGTGGTCGCCGGGTTCGACCGGGTGTACGAGATCAATCGAAACTTTCGAAACGAGGGGGTGTCCACCCAGCATAACCCCGAGTTCACCATGCTGGAGCTCTACCAGGCATACGCCGACGCGAGCGACCTGATGGAGCTCACCGAAGCGCTCTTCCTTCACCTGGCTCAGTCTCTCACGGGGAGCCCGTGTGTGACTTACCAGGGGAACAGGATCGATCTCTCCCCTCCCTGGTGTCGGCTCCGGTTCCACGAAGGCATCGCCCAGCAGCTTGGCGTCCCGGTCACTCCGGACACGGATCCGTGGGAGCTGATTCGCCACCATGGGGAGGGGCGCGTGGTGCAGACGGATCCAGCCGGAACACGGGCGAAACACTGGAAAGCCCTGTTCGAAAGTTTGGTGGAGCCGACCCTGGTTCAGCCCACGTTCGTCACAGACTTTCCAATCGAGCTCTCCCCGCTCGCGAAGCGGAAGCGAGAGAACCCCAGGCTGGCTGATCGCTTCGAGCTCTTTGTGGCCAAGACGGAGCTGGCCAACGGCTACACCGAGCTGAACGACCCCCGGGAGCAGCGGGAGCGGTTCCGGGAACAGGCGGCCGAACGGGAACGCGGAGACGACGAGGCCCACTGGCTTGACGAGGACTTCGTCCGGGCGCTCGAGTACGGCATGCCCCCAACGGCCGGGGAAGGGATCGGGATTGACCGGGTCGTGATGGTGTTCACCGATCAGCCCTCGATCAGGGACGTCATCCTCTTCCCGCATCTCAGGCCCGAGCCCAGGCCTGGGGAAGCCGACGAAGGCGACGCGCGCTCATGCTGAGCCGAAGCTTGCCCTTTGAGCTATTCCTCGGTCTCCGTTACCTCCGGGCCCGGGGCACACGGACCAACCTCTCGCTGTTTGTCTGGATCGGGATCGGCGGGGTGTTCCTGGGCGTGAGCGCGCTGATTGTGGTGCTTGCCGTCATGACAGGCTTCCAGGACGGGATTAAGGAAAAGATCATCGCGGCCAATCCCCACATCCTGGTTTTGGAATGGGGAGGCCGTGGGGTCGGGGACTTCCGCAGTCTGGCCGAGCGCCTGAGTGGACTGCCGGGGGTGAAGAGTGCTGGTCCCTTCGTCCTCCAGCAGGCGCTCTTCACCGCTCAGGGCGGTGGCGCGACAGGGGGGCTCGTGCGGGGCGTGGACCTCTCCGACGCGGCGGTGCGGGCTGACCTCGGTCGTCAGATCAAGCAGGGAAATCTCGAGACGCTCAGCCGCTCGGGTGCCGATCCGGGGATCGCGCTCGGCCGCGAGCTGGCCCGCACGCTGGGCGTGATCCCGGGGGACGCGGTGACCGTCATTTCTCCCCAGGGCGTCATGACAGCGGTGGGGATGGTTCCCAAGATGCGCCGCTTTGTCGTGGCCGGGATCTTCGAGGCGGGAATGTACGAGTACGACGCCTCGCTGGCCTACGTCTCGCTCCCGGTAGCCCAGGAGTTCGCTGGCCTCGATGACCGGGTGACGGGGATCGAGGTCAAGCTCCACGACCCGTTTGCGGCTAAAGCCGTGGGGAAGGCGATTGCTGCCCGCCTCGGTGCCGGGTTCTGGATCCGGGACTGGATGGAGATGAACCGCAATCTCTTCGCCGCCCTCCAGCTTGAGAAGCTGGCGCTCTTCATCATCGTGGCCATCATTGTCCTGGTGGCGGCCTTCGCCATCATCGGCCACCTGGTGCTCCTGGTCGCGGAGAAGCGCAAGGAGATCGGGGTTCTAAAGGCGATGGGCGCTTCGGCTGGGAGCATCGCGAGCATCTTCCTGTCGGTGGGGATGCTGATCGGGATGGTGGGGACCGCGGCGGGGAGCTGCTTTGGCTGGGTGTTGATCTGGGTTCAGAATACCTTCAAGATCATCCGACCGCCGGCCGATGTGTATCAGATCGACCATCTCCCGATGAAACTCACCGGGACCGACTTTGTCCTGGTCGTCACCGCCACCCTAGCGATCTCGTTCCTGGCCACCCTGTCGCCGGCCCGCCGGGCCGCAGCCCTCCCGCCCGCGGAGGTTCTCCGCTATGAGTGATCTCCTGGTGGTGCGGGAGCTGGAAAAGGAGTACCGGAGCGGTCCCGAGCCAGTTCGGGTCCTCCGAGGGGTGAACATGTCGGTGCGGCCAGGCGAGGTCGTGGTCCTCGTCGGCGCCTCCGGGGTCGGGAAATCAACGCTCCTCCACCTCCTGGGAGCCCTGGATCGCCCCACGGCAGGCCACGTCCGCTTCGACGGCGAGGATCTTTTCACCCGCTCGGAAAGTGAGCTGGCCCGGTTTCGCCGGACGGAGGTCGGGTTCATCTTCCAGTTCTACAACCTCCTCGGAGAGATGACTGCGCTGGAGAACGCCATGCTCCCGGCGCTGCTGCAGCGGCGGCCGTTCGACGAAGCCCGGAGCCGAGCCGCAGAGGCCTTGAGCGAAGTCGGGCTCGGCGATCGGCAGCGACACCGGCCGGGAGAGCTCTCGGGCGGTGAGCATCAGCGAGTCGCCATTGCCCGGGCGCTCGTCGGCCGGCCCCGGCTGATTTTGGCTGACGAGCCGACGGGAAACCTTGATCCGAAGACGAGCGAAGTGATCTTCGATCTCTTCCTCCGGCTCCAGGCCGAACGGGGGCTGACCTTCGTCGTCGCCACCCACAACCAGGAGCTGGCGCGAAAGGCAGATCGTGGCTATCGGCTCGTGGACGGGCGGGCGGTTCCCTGGCCGTAGCCGATGCTTGGTTCGCAGTGGCGGTCGCAGCATGCTAGACTCTCCCTGGACCCACTCCTCAAGCCGAGGGCGATCATGAGCGACGCGATCAGGATCAACCGGGCGGCCACGAAGAAGCCGAAGCCAAAGGACAAGGATCTCGGGTTCGGCACGGTCTTTACCGATCACATGTTCCTGTTGGACTACCAGGAGGAGAAAGGCTGGTACGACCCGCGCATCGAGCCGTACGGGCCCTTGTCCCTGGATCCGGCCACAGCGGTTCTCCACTACGCGCAGTCGGTCTTCGAGGGGCTCAAGGCCTTCCGAGGCGTGGACGGCTGGGTGCGCCTGTTCCGGCCCGGGAAGCACATCGAGCGGCTCAACAGCTCTGCCAGGCGCATGTGCATCCCGCCGCTGGACCCGGATCTGGCGCTCCGGTCGCTCGTGGAGCTGGTGGAGCTGGAGCGCGACTGGGTTCCCTCCAGCGTGGGCACGGCCCTGTACGTCCGACCCACCATAATCTCTACCGAGCCCTTCCTCGGCGTCCGGCCGGCGAAGTCCTACCTGTACTATGTGATCCTCTCGCCTGTCGGCGCCTACTACCCCGAGGGGATGAACCCGGTCAAGATCCTGGTCATGGAGAAATACGTCCGCGCCGTGGAAGGTGGGGTCGGCGAGGCGAAGACCGGCGGCAACTATGCCGCGAGCCTCCTCGCCGCCGAAGAAGCGCACCACTCCGGATTCACCCAGGTCCTCTACCTCGACGGCGTTCATCGGAAGTACGTCGAGGAAGTCGGGACCATGAACATCATGCTGCGGCTCGGCGATGAGATCGTCACCCCTCCGCTTACCGGCACGATCCTCTCCGGCGTGACCCGGGACTCGGTGCTGATCCTCCTGCGCGAATGGGGGCTCTCCGTGTCCGAGCGCCCGATCACGATCGACGAGGTGATCGCCGCCGCCCGCAACGGGACGCTCCGTGAGGTCTGGGGCACCGGGACCGCCGCGGTCATCTCGCCCGTCGGTGAGCTCGCGTACCGGGGTGAGCGCATCGTGATTCATGAAGGACGTATCGGTGAGCTGACGCAACGCCTGTACCAGGCGATCGTTGACATCCAGTACGCCCGGGTCCCGGACTCTCGCGGCTGGACCCAGGAGGTCTAGGATCGACCGGCGGGTTGGTTCCGGGGCTTGGCCAGCTGACTGTTCGCACGGTCAAGGCGCTCTAGAATCTCGTCCAGCAGGAGAACACCCCCACCCAGGGTCTCTAAAATAAAGACTAGGAGGCCGTTGTGGGGTTAGGTATAATAAAACTGGCCTTGCCGTCCGGGATGGCGAGCCAGATGTGAATCCGAATAGCAGAGGAAGGGGCTGACACAAGTGTTCGAGCGATTTACGGAGCGGGCGCGGCGGGTCATTATTCTGGCGCGTGAGGAGGCCGGCCGGTTTCGTCACGACTTCGTGGGAACCGAGCACATCCTCCTCGGGTTGATCCGAGATGGAGAAGGGATCGCCACCGCTGTCCTCCAACGCCTCGGTCTCAAACTCGAGACGGTCAAAGCCGAGGTCGAGCGCGCCCTCGCCGGGTTCCCCAAGACTCTGACCTTCGGCGAGGTTCCCTTCACGCCGCAGGCCAAGCGCGTGCTCGAGTTCTCCATCGAGGAGGCGCGCCAGCTTGGTCATAACTACATCGGCACCGAGCACCTCCTACTGGGCCTCATGAAGGAAGGACAGTCCATCGCCGCCAAGATTCTCGAATCGCTCGGAGCCCGGCTCGACGAGGTCCGCCAGGAGACACTGGCGCTGCTGGGCGATCAGTACTATCCGCGTCCGAAGAAACGCTCCCAGACACCCGTCTTGGATGAGTTCGCTCGCGACCTGACCCAGCTGGCCCGCGAGGGGAAGCTGGATCCCGTCATCGGCCGGGAGATGGAGATTGAGCGCGTCATCCAGATCCTGGCCCGGCGAACCAAGAATAACCCGGTGCTGATCGGAGAGCCGGGGGTGGGGAAGACGGCCATCGTCGAGGGGCTGGCGCAGAAAATCGTCAACCACGACATCCCCGACGTGCTCGCCGGAAAGCGCTTGCTCCAGCTAGACCTCGGTGCCCTCGTCGCAGGCACGAAGTACCGCGGCCAGTTTGAGGAGCGACTCAAGGCCGTGATGAAAGAGATCCGTCAGTCCGAGAACGTGATCCTCTTTCTCGATGAGCTCCACACGCTGATCGGTGCAGGAGCCGCCGAAGGCGCCATCGATGCCTCCAACATGCTGAAGCCCGCCCTCAGCCGGGGTGAGATCCAGACGATCGGCGCCACGACCCTTGACGAGTATCGGAAGTATATCGAGAAGGACGGCGCCCTGGAGCGCCGCTTCCAACCCATTATTGTGCGGCCGCCGACCGTTCCCGAGGCCATCGAGATCATCCGGGGACTCCGGCACAAGTACGAGGCTCACCACCGGGTGAAGATTACCGACGAAGCCATCGACGCCGCGGTCAAGCTGGCGGACCGCTATATCACCGACCGCCAGCTCCCCGACAAGGCTATTGACGTGATCGACGAGGCGTCGTCACGGACGCGGCTCATGGCGCTGACCCCGCCACCGGAGGTCAAGGAGCTCGAGAAAGAGATCGAGCGAGTGGTGCGGGAAAAAGACATGTACCTGGAAGCCCAGGAGTTCGAGAAAGCCGCCTCACTCCGAGAAAAGGAGAAGCTCCTTCGCGGCCGGGACGACGATCTCAAGCGGGAGTGGGAAAAGCACAAGGGGAAGGTTTCGACCAGCGTGGGAGAGGAGGATATTGAATACATCGTTTCCCGCTGGACCGGCATCCCGCTCTCCAAGCTGGAGGAGAAAGAATCGCAGAAACTCGCCCGCATGGAGGAGGCCCTCCACGGGCGGATCGTTGGCCAGGATGATGCGCTCGTGGCGGTGTCCCGGGCCATCCGGCGGTCCCGGGCGGGCCTCAAGGACGCTAAGCGCCCCGTGGGTTCCTTCATCTTTCTCGGGCCGACCGGAGTGGGGAAGACCGAGCTGGCGCGCGCCCTTGCCGAGTTCCTCTTCGGCGACGAGAACGCCTTGATTCGCATCGACATGTCGGAGTACATGGAGAAGTTCTCGGTGTCCAGGCTGCTCGGCGCCCCGCCGGGCTACGTGGGGTACGAAGAGGGGGGATTCCTCACCGAGAAGGTCCGCCGCCGCCCCTACTCGGTGGTCCTCTTCGACGAGATCGAGAAGGCCCACCCAGACGTGTTCAACCTGCTACTCCAGGTGTTGGACGACGGGAGGCTCACGGATTCGCTGGGGCATGTTGTCGACTTCAAAAATACCATCCTCATCATGACCTCCAACTTAGGGACCCAGCTGATCGGCAAGCGGACGACGCCGGGCTTCCTCCAAGAGTCCCAGGATGAGTCGTACGAGCGCATGAAGGAGCGGGTCATGGAGGAACTCAAGCGCGCCTTCCGGCCCGAGTTCATCAACCGAATCGACGAGATCGTCGTTTTCCACGTGCTCTCGGTGAACCACATCAAGGGGATCATCCGCCTCATGATTGATCGTATTAACAAACAGCTGGCCGAGAAGGGGATTCGTATCGTGCTGACCCTCAGCGCGGAGGATCTCCTGGTTCGAAAAGGGTACGATCCGATCTACGGCGCCCGACAGCTCCGGCGCACCATTCAGAAGCACATCGAGGATCCTCTGGCCGAGGCCATCGTGCGCGGGCAATTCTCGGAAGGCGCCCGCATCGCAGTGGACAGCGAGGGGGAAGCCTTCGCTCTGCGCGAGCAGGAACCGGTAGAGCCCCCCCTCGAGCTGGCGGAGCACTGACGGCGGGTCCGCTCGCCGCTGTTTACTCCAGCGGACGGGAGGGCTTGCGGCCGATGATGAGCCGAGGAAGGGTACTGCTCTTCCTTTTTTTTGCCTTCTTCCTGTTCCCGTTCCGGACTCCGGCCCAGGAAGGGCAGCAACCGGTTCTCGTTAAGGAGATCGCAGTTCAGGGGAACCGGCGGATCCAGGAGGCCGTGATCCTGGGGCGGGTCCAGACCAAGGTGGGATCTCCCTTCGTCCCCGTCCGGCTGGCTGAAGACATCCGGAACATCTTCGCCCTCGGGTTCTTCGACGACGTCCAGCTCCAAGTGGAAGACTTCGAGGGAGGCGTGAAGATCATCTTGATGGTGGTGGAGCGTCCGCTTATCCGCGACATCGGATTCGTTGGCAACCGGCGCATCGATACCTCAACCCTGCAGGAGAAGATCGATCTCAAGCTTGGAACCGTTTACAACCCCGTGGACGTGCAGAAGGCCGTGAGCAAGCTTAAGGACCATTACGAGGACGAGGGGTATTTCGAGGTCCAGATTGCTCCCGAAACCGAGCGAGTGGCTGAGGAAGATGTGAAGGTTGTGTTCCGGATTACGGAAGGACGGCGGATCACTATCGAGCGCATCGTCATCGAGGGGACCAAGGGTCTGACTCCCCGCCAAATCAAAGGAGTGATGGCGACTCAGGAACGCCAGTTCTTTATCCTCCGCGGGGTCGTCCAGCGCCAGCGCCTGGAAGAAGACATGGAGCGAATCCTCCTCTTCTACAATGACCATGGCTATATCCAAGCCAGGGTGGAGGGCCACGAGATCAGCGTGGACGAGAAGCGCGCTCGGGTGACGATCGCGATCAAGGTGGTGGAGGGCCCCCAGTTTACCGTCGGGAGCGTGGGTGTCACTGGAACCAACGTGCTCCCCGTGGAAGAGGTCCGCCGGCAGGTCAAGCTGGCCCCCGGCGACGTGTTCTCCCGATCCAAGCTGCGAGAGAGCGTGGAAGGTATCAGGGATCTCTACAGCAGCATCGGCCGGGCTTCTGTAGACGTGGGCCCGATCACCAGCCAGGAGCCAACCGCTCGGAAGGTCAACCTCACCCTTGAGATTACGGAAGGCCCGGAAGTCTTCGTCGAGCGGATCAACATCAGCGGGAACGTACGGAGCCAGGAGAAGATCCTGAGACGAGAGATCCCGATGGCGGAGGGCGATCTCTTTACCAGCCAAAAGCTCGACCGGGCCCGGCAGCGCCTGGTGAACCTGGGATACTTCGAGACCGTCAGGGCCTCGACGGCCCCAGGATCAGCCAAGGACAAGATCGCGGTGAACATTGAGGTCACCGAGCGTCCCACTGGGCTCTTCAGCCTCGGAGGCGGGTACAGCTCGGCTGACGGCTTTCTCGGGCTCATTGATCTCTCCCAGCGTAACTTTCTTGGCAAGGGCTGGGAGGTGTCGCTCCGGCTCCGCGGCGGGGCGCGGACCCAGCAGGGAGTGGTTTCCTTCACCGAGCCCTGGCTCTTTGACCGGCCGCTCTCAGCCGGGTTCGACCTCTTCAACAACCGCCGCGTGTTCTTGGACTTCACCGTGGACAGCCTGGGTGGAGGTCTTCGGCTGAGCCACCCGTTCCTGGAGTTCTCGCGGGCGCACCTGACTTACCGGCTTAGCCGGGACGAGATTTCCGACGTGTCCAATCTGGCCTCGACCGTCTTGACGAGCGAAGAGGGCACCACCGTCACCTCGCTGATCGGGGGAGCCGTGACCAGGGACACGCGCGATAATGTGTTCGCCACCACGAAGGGGGGCCTGCTGAGCCTTGCCACCGACGTCGCAGGGCTCGGCGGCGACAACAGGTTCCTGAAAACGGTTGGGAACGTCTCCTACTTCCACCCGGTTTTCTGGGGTACGATCCTCTCCGGCCGCTTTGAAGCGGGGTACGGCTTCGGGTTTGGCGACCAGGATCTGCCGCTCTTCGAACGGTTCTTCCTCGGCGGGTCCAACTCCATCCGGGGCCGAAAGGCCCGGCAGATCTCTCCCGTGGATGCATCCGGCACCCGCATCGGCGGGACGTCCGAGGTGTTGCTGAACCTGGAGCACGTAATCCCCATCGGCTTTGGGATCCGGTTGGCCACGTTCTTCGATGCGGGCAACGTGTACGGCTTCACCAAGGATTTCGATCCGACTGACACCCGGGAGGCCGCGGGGGTCGGAATGCGCTGGCAGTCACCCTTTGGGCCGATCCGATTGGACTGGGGCTACAACCTGGACCGCCGGAAGGGGGAGAGCCCGACCGAGTTTCACTTCTCGGTGGGCTCGACATTTTAGCCGGTTCGTGAGGAGAAGACGCATGAGGTGGGCAGCAGTTGGTATGGTACTGGCGGGGCTGGTCGGAATGGCCCCGCTCTTCGTCACGGGAGCTGCGGCACAGTCGCCAGTTCAGATCGGATATGTGGATGTCCAGCGGATCCTGGCGCGCTCTTCCGCCGGCGTCGCAGCTCGGGAGCAAATCGAACGCGAAAAGGTGACGATGCAGAAAGAGGTGGACGGCAAGCGTGCGGAGGTCGAGAAACTCCGAGAGGACCTGGAGAAGAAGGGTGTCCTGCTGAGCGCGGAGGCCCGGAAGGAAAAGCAAGAAACGCTTGAGCGGAAGGTCCGCGACCTTCGTCGCCTGGTCGACGACTATCAGAAGGAGCTGGAGAAGAAGGAGCAGGGTGTCCTCCAAAAGGTGCTCCAGGAGCTGTCCGGGGTGATCGAGCGGTACGGGAAGCAGCGCGGCTACCAGATGATCGTCGAGCGGCGCGGCGCGGGGGTGCTGTACGGCTCTCCTGAGGCCGACATCACCGACGAGATCATCAAAGCGTATGACCAGGAAACGAGCCGCGCGAAGAAGTAGCTGATATGCGCGTCGCGCGACCATTGACGCTGGGGCAGATCGCTCAGGTGCTCGGACTCGTGCTGGAGGGTGACCCCAACCAGGAGGTTACTGGGGTGGCCCCCTTGGAGACCGCGCGCCCCGATCAGATCTCCTTCCTCACCCATCCGAGGTCTGCGAGCCTGGCCCGGACCACCCTGGCTGGGGCGCTCCTGGTGCCACGCGATGGGAAATTTCCCGGAGCGCTCCTCAGGGCTGACAACCCCCAGGTCGCGTTGATCGGCCTTCTCCAGCTCTTCCACCCGCCCGGCATCCCTCCCGGGGGGATCCACGCCTCAGCCCAGATCGCGGCCAATGCTCGCGTGCACCCGACCGCCACAGTGGGCGCCCTGGCTGTCATCGGGACCGATTCGGTGGTCGGGGAGCGAACCTGGATCTTTCCCCTCGTCTACGTGGGCGAAGGCGTCGAGATCGGAGCCGATTGCGTCATCTATCCGCATGCGGTGATCAGCGACAGGGTGAAGCTTGGCAACCGCGTAATCGTGCAGCCCGGAGCGGTGCTAGGTGCCGACGGGTTTGGCTATGTCTTCAACGGTAGCCGCCACCGGAAGATTCCCCAGGTCGGGACGGTGGTTGTGGAGGACGAGGTCGAGATCGGCGCAAACGTGACCATTGATCGAGCCACGCTCGGTCAGACCCTGATCCGCCGGGGCACCAAGATCGACAACTTGGTGCAGATCGGGCACAACGTCGAGATCGGGGAGGATGCGATCCTCGTGGCCCAGGTCGGGATTTCAGGCTCCTCCAAGGTCGGGAATCGGGCCGTCCTGGCAGGCCAGGTAGGAGTAGGCGATCACGTCACCCTCGGCGACGGGGTGATGCTCGGAGGCCAATCCGGAGTTCCCTCCGGCTCAAACCTTCCGGAGGCCGGGCCGTACTGGGGTTTCCCGCCACGACCGGCGGCGGAGGCGAAGCGGATCTCAGCGGCGTTGCCAAGGCTCCCGGAACTCTTGCGGCGAGTGCGGGCGCTGGAGCGGCAGGTGCGGGAGCTTGAGGGACGACTCGGGCTCACACCCCCCGATTCCGGCGAGGACCGTGATGAGTAACTCGATCCACCCCACCACGGTGATCGACCCGCGGGCCCGGGTGGCCCAGGGCGTGACGATCGGCGCCTACTCGGTGGTGGGGCCCGAGGTCGAACTGGGGCCCGGCGTCGAGCTGGGCCACCACGTGGTTCTGGAGGGGCGGGTGATCGTGGGCGCGCGCACCCGAATCGGGCATGGGTCCATCATCGGGGCCCCACCCCAAGACCTGAAGTATAAGCCCGGCACGCCCTCGGGCGTGCGCATCGGGGAAGACACCGTGATCCGCGAGTATGTGACGCTCCACCGGGCCACAACCCCGGAAGGCTGGACTGAGGTTGGCAACTCCGCGCTTCTCATGTCGATGAGCCACATCGCCCACGACTGCAAGATCGGCAACCACGTGATCATCGTCAACTACGCGGGCCTCACCGGTCACGTCCAGGTTGAGGACCGGGCAACGGTGAGCGGCCTCTCGGGCATCCACCCGTTTGCCCGGATCGGTACCTACGCCTACATCGGGGCGGGCTCCATGGTACACCAGGACGTCCCGCCCTTCGTGATCGTGGACGGAGCGCCCGCCACGGCGCGCTCCGTCAATGTCATCGGGCTCAGGCGCGGAGGTGTTGGGGCCGAGGACCGCCGGCAGATCAAGGCCGCCTTCCGCATCCTCCACCGGTCCGGGCTCGCGCCGGCGACCGCGGTCCGGCGGATCCGCGCCGAGATCTCGATGACCCCCCTCATCGTCCGCCTAGCGGAGTTCGTCGAGACCTCCAAGCTCGGTATCTGCAGTCCCTCTCGGGGGGAGGAAGCCGGCGGCGGACAAGACCTCGAGCGTGGGGCGAATCCTGGCGAGGATCTGGATGTGGCAACGGGCGTATCCGGCTCCGGGCGCCCAGTGCTTGACGAGGAGCGAATCTTCTGATGGAGCGTGCGGTCCGGCGGATCCGCGCCGGGGTGGTGGGGGCCGGCCACATGGGGCAGTACCACATCCTCGTCTATGCCGAGCTCTGGAACGTGGACTTGGTCGGGATCGTGGACGTGGACTCGGACAAGGTCCGACGCCTGGCGGTCCAGTACGACACCCAGGCTTTCACCGATCACCGGGAACTGATCGGCAAAGTGGATGTGGCCAGCGTGGCGGTGCCCACCGATCAGCACTTTGCCGTAGTGCGCGACCTCCTCGAGGCCGGGATCCACGTCCTGGTGGAGAAACCCATGGCCCCGACGCTGGAGGAGGCGAAAGAGCTCTTCCGGGTCGCGCGCCAGTCCGGCGCGGTTCTCCACGTGGGGCACGTGGAGCGCTTCAACGGCGCGGTGCAGGAACTCAAAAGGATCGTGGAGCGGCCCATCCTGATCGAGTCGCGGCGGCTCGGCCCCTTCGTCCCCCGGGTCCAAAACGATACGGTGGTCATGGACCTGATGATCCACGACATCGACATCGTCCTGGGATTGGTGAATGGCGAGCCCCGGCAGCTCAGCACGATGGGCCAGTCCATCTACTCGACGGGGCCCGACGTGGCCAGCGTGCAGATCCTTTTTGACACCGGCACCATCGCCACGATCACCGCCAGCCGAGCCACAGAGGAGAAAGTCCGGACCCTCGCCATCACCCAGCCCGACGCCTACATCCTCCTCGACTACACGGACCAGGACATTCAGATTCACCGCCGGGCCTCCCAGGAGTACACCCTCAACCGCGAGTCCATCCGTTATCGGCAAGCCTCCTTTGTTGAGCACCTCTTTGTTCACAAAGAGAATCCCTTGAAGCTCGAAATCCTCCACCTGATCTCAGCGGTGCGCCAGGTCCGGGCAGGGGGACCGCTGGAGCTTCCCGAGGAGGAGGACCTTCGGTCCCTGGCCGTGGCCCTGGAGATCGAGCGGATGATCCGTGAAGGCCGGCGCGAGATCGTCTGGCCGGAGGATCTTCCGTGGAGCAGACGCTCGGCCTGATCGTCGGCGCCGGGACCCTGCCCGGCCGCGTCGCCGCTGAGGCAGTTCGTCAGGGCTGGCGCGTGGTGGCCTTCGCCTTCGGGGACGCGTCGGAGCTCGAGCCTCTGGTCCATCGCGTGATCCCAAGCCGCCTGACCGAGGTTGGCCGCGTACTGGAATCGCTTCGGGCCGAGCGGGTCACTGCCGTCGTCTTTTCTGGAACGCTCCGCAAAGCAATCCTGTTCGACGCGAGCGCGCTCGATGCCACGGCGCACCAGATCCTCACCGGGGCTGGCGGGCTTTCCGATGTTGCGCTTGGCATGGCTGTGGCAGATACGCTGTCGACGCTCGGCATCGAGGTTCTGGACCAGCGCACCTTCTTGGCCAACCTTCTGGCCCCCGCGGGCACCCTCACCGCGCGCCCACCCTCTGAGGCGGAGTGGCAAGACATCAGTCTCGGCCTCCGCCTCGCCCGCCAATGCGCGGAGTACGGGGTGGGGCAGACTGTGGTGGTCTCACGTGGAGTCGCGGTGGCAGTCGAGACCATCGAGGGGACCAGCGAGACCATTCGGCGGGGTTGCCAGCTTTCAGGTCCAGGAGCGGTGGTGGTCAAGGCCATCGCGGCTCAAGCGGACTACCGTTTTGACCTTCCCACTGTGGGACCGGACACCCTGCAGACCATGGCTCGCGGCGGAGCCCGGGCCCTGGCTGTGGAGGCAGGAAAAGTCGCCATCCTCGACCTTGAATCCGTCGTCGCACGGGCCAACAGCTCGGGAATCTCCATCGTGAGCGTTGATGGTGACGGCTGACAGTTCACCGTGCCTCATGCTGGTGGCCGGGGAGGCCTCCGGCGACTTGCACGGGGCCACGCTCTCCCGAGCACTCCAGCGGCAGGGCCCGGGCTGGAGGCTGGTGGGGATGGGTGGACCGCGTATGGCCGAGGCCGGTGTGCGACTCCTGGCCGATACGGTCAGCCATGCCGTGGTGGGTGCGGGCGAGGCGCTCTCCCGCCTTCCACGACTTTTCCGCGCGTTCAGACTCCTTCGAAAGGAGGTCATGGCGCAGCGGCCGCGCGCCGTGGTCCTTATCGACTTTCCGGAGTTCAACCTCAGGCTCGCTCGCGTGGCCAAGCGGCTTCAGATCCCCGTCGTCTATTTCATCCCGCCCCAGGTGTGGGCCTGGCGCCGGGGACGGGCCCGGCTCCTCGCCCGACTCGCTACCGAGATTCTGGCCGTGTTCCCGTTTGAGCCGCGGATTTACGAGGCGGCCGGCGCCCGGGTGGAATTCGTGGGCCATCCGCTGCTCGATGTTCTCCCGAATGGCTTGAGCCGGAACGACGCTCGCCCAGCCCTTCGAGTTCCCCTCGACGCCACGTTGATCGGTCTCCTCCCGGGAAGTCGCCGGGAGGAGGTGGAGCGGCTTCTCCCACCAATGGCGGAGGCCGCACGGCGGATCCGCGAGACGATTCCCCAAGCGCGCTTCCTCGTGGCGCCCGCCACCAGCGTGGACCCGGCGCTGGTGGAGCGACTGCTCAGGAATGCCCCGTTGGAGCTTCTCCAGGTGCGGGGGCGGACGTACGAGGTGATGGCTGCCGCTGATCTCCTCCTGGTGGCCTCCGGGACCGCCACGCTGGAGGCGGCCCTGATCGGGACCCCGATGGTGGTCTGCTACCGCGTCTCCCGCCTCACCGGGATGATCGCCCGACTCCTGATCCGGATCCCGTGGGTAAGCTTGGCGAACATTGTATCTGGGCGGGCCGTGGTGCCCGAGCTGCTGCAAGATAATGCCACGGGTTTCCGTCTGGCCGAGGAGGCGGTGAGCCTCCTGCGGAACCCCGAAGCGCTTAAGGCTCAACGCCTGGCGTTCGCCGAGCTCAAAGGGGCGCTCGGCACTCCAGGGGTGGGGGAGCGAGCGGCCCGTCGAATCCTCGAGGTCGCGGGGTACCCGCGATGACGCTGGCAGACCGCCGCCGCGTCACCCCGCTCCGGCCGTCGTCCGCCGGACGGTTGGCGGTTTGGCCGTGATCTGATGTACGCCCTCTACACGCTCGGCTTCGCCGTGGCGATTCTTGGCTACCTCCCGGCCTACATGGTCCGGCGTTGGCGCCGGGGTGATTTCTCCAACCTGCTCCGCCAGCGCTTCGGCTGGCTTGACGGACTCCCACCCGAACCTCGCTGCTGGATTCACGCGGTCTCGCTGGGGGAAGCGGTCGCCGCGGTCCCGCTCGTGGAGGGGATCCACCGCCTGTGGCCGGGCCTGAACATCGTCGTCTCCACTGCGACTCCGACAGGGAGAACGATCGTCCGCGATCGCCTCGGCCACCTCGCCACCCACTGTTACTTCCCCTTCGACCTTCCCGGCCCCATCAAGCGGGCGCTCAAGGCGATCCGGCCCACCTTCTTCGTGGCTTTGGAGACTGAGATCTGGCCCAACTTCTTTCGCGAGCTGCGCCGACGGGAGATCCCCGCGATGATCGCCAACGGCCGGATCTCGGATCATTCCTTCCGCCGCTATCGGCTGGTGCGTGTCTTCATGCGGCGCCCCTTGCGCCAGATCGGCATGTTTGCCATGCAATCCGCCGAGGACGCGCGGCGAATCATCGCCCTGGGCGCCCTGCCCGAGCGCGTGGTGGTCACTGGGAATCTGAAAACCGAGTCGTCACCCCACGACGCCGGGGTTGAGTCGCTCTGGCGGCGCCTCCTCGGGCTTTCGGGATCGGAGCCGGTCTGGATCGCGGGAAGCACCCACGCGGGCGAAGAGGAGATCGTGCTGGATGCCTTCCTCCGGCTCCAGGCCTGGCACCCGTCCTTAGTCCTGATACTTGCACCCCGCAACCCCGAACGCGTCCCTGAGGTAGAACGGCTCATCCGTCTCAGAGGGCTTGAGCCGATCAGGCGGAGCGCGCTCCCGATCCGCCCCGGGGCTCGTGCCGTCATCGTGCTGGACACGGTCGGCGAGCTGGCCCAGCTCTACCAGGTTGCCTCCGTGGTTTTCGTGGGCGGCAGCCTGATCCCTTGGGGTGGCCACAACATGCTGGAGCCAGCACTCGGGCGGAAGCCTGTTCTGTTCGGCCCCCACACGGGGAATTTCAAGGAGAGTGCCGAGCTCCTGCTTGCCTCGGGCGGAGCCCTCTTGGTCACGCACGGCGACGAGCTAGAGGCTGCGCTCGACCGCCTCCTGCGGGATCCCGAACTTCGACGGTTCATGGGGAACGCAGGGTTCGAGGCAGCGACGAGCCGACAAGGCTCGGTGCGGCTGACGTTGGAGCTCCTCGAACGTCTCGTTGCGAGGCCGACACCGTGAGGTGGGAAGAGGCTTGGGAAGGCAAGATGCAGCCGGCTTTGGCCTTCTCGCTCTCGGCGCTTACCTTCGGGTACCGCGGTGTTCTCGCCTTGCGGCACGCTCTCTACGCGGGCAGCGTTCTTAAGAGCCGTCAACTCCCCGCTCCGGTAATCTCCGTCGGCAACGTGATCCTTGGCGGCACCGGAAAAACCCCGGCTGTCGAGCTGGCGGTGAGGACTCTCATGAACGTTGGCATTGTCCCGGGAGTCGTGAGCCGGGGGTATGGCCGACGGACTCGGGGGACCCTGGTAGTGGCAGACCGCCACGGGATCAGGGCGAATCCCCAGGAGGCGGGGGACGAGCCGTTCCTCTTGGCCCGTCGGCTTCCGGGCATCCCCGTCGTGGTGGGCGAGAATCGCTACGAAGCGGGCCGACTTTGCCTTGAGCACTTTGGTGTCGAGGCTCTGGTCCTCGATGACGCCTTCCAGCACCGGAGCCTGGAGAAGGATTTGGAGATCGTCTTGGTTTCCGGCTCCACGCCCTGGGGGAATGGCCGCCTCTTCCCGCGTGGGCCGCTCCGGGAGCCGGTCAGCGCGCTGGCTCGCGCCCACCTCGTGGTGATCACGGAACCCGAGGACGAAGCGAGCGTACGGGCCATCGCGAACACGGTTCATGCCCAACACCCCAAGGGAAGAATTGTGAGCGCCCGCTACGAGCCGGTAGAATACTGGGAGGTTCAGGGCAGAACCGTCTCTGGACTTACGGGACTTCGCGGCCTCTGCCCGTATGCCTTTGCGGGGATTGCGCGTCCGGGGGACTTTGCCCGAACCCTGGCGAAGCTCGGTGTCCGCGTTGCCGGGTTTACCGAATTCCCAGACCACCATTGGTATGATTCGAACGAGCTGGAGGCGCTGGCCTCACACGCCCAGGCCTGTGGAGCCCGGGCGTTGATCACCACCGAAAAGGACGCGGTCCGATGCTTGGAACTGGCGCTGCCGTCGCTTCCGCTCTTGGCCCTGGCAGTGCGCCTCCACCTGGCCGACGGACGCGACCTCTGGGAGAGGGCGTTTCAGGGTCTCACCCGGCATGAACCCCATTAACCCTACCGAAATCCAAGAGCTGGTGGTACGGGCCCCCAACTGGCTCGGTGACAGTATCATGGCTCTGCCGACACTCAGGGCTCTGAGAGCCGGAGTCCCCCATGGGCGCATCACCCTTGTGGGGCCGTGGGCCGAGCTCTTCCGGGATCAGGCCGTGGCTGACCAAGTCGTGTCGTATCCGAGAAGTCTCCTCCGCCGCCTCGCTCTCGCTCGTTCCCTTCGTGCCCGTGGTCCCGACACCGCGCTCCTCCTTCCGAACTCCTTCGAATCGGCCCTCGCCGCGTGGAGATGGGGCGCTCGCTACCGCATCGGCTTCGCCACCGACGGCCGCTCCTGGCTCCTGACCCATCCAGTTCCGCCCCCCCGACCCAGGCACCACCAAGTGGATGAGTATCTGAAGCTCCTGGAAGTTTTTAACATCCGACTCGTGGAGACTGCTCCTATCTGGAACCTGACGCCAGGCGTTGAGGACACGGCCGTTGCTGAACTCCTACGCGCGGCAGGGATCGCGGAGGGTACCTCGCTGGTCGGGCTCCATCTCGGCGCGGCCTTTGGCCCGTCCAAGCTTTGGCCCCTTGAGCGCTGGGCCTCCCTTGCCGCCGAGCTGGAGCGGAACGGACTGACGCCCGTACTCCTGGGATCTCCCGCCGAGAGCGAGGCGGCGTCCGAGGTCCTAAAACGCGCTCCGACTCCTCTGGCTTCGCTGGTTGGACGCGATACCCCCGCGCTCCTTCCGCGGCTCCTCTCGCGCTTGACGCTGCTCGTCTCAGGAGACACTGGAGTGGCTCAACTGGCCGCGGCCCTCGATGTGGCGGTGGTCGTGCTCTTCGGCCCCACCGATCCCCGCCTCACCGCACCCCGCGGCAGACGAGTGCGAGCCATTGCCAAGCACGTCCCCTGTGCCCCCTGCTTCCTCACCCACTGTCCCATCGATCATCCCTGTATGCGCGGGATCGGCGTCGACGAGGTTCTTGCCGCCGCTCGCTCCTTGGCGGGGACGCCAGCGTGAGAACCATCCTCCACACTGAGGCTTCGCTGGGGTGGGGAGGCCAGGAAGTGCGAATCCTGACCGAAGTGAGCTGGCTCCGTGATCAGGGCTGGCGGGTGCTCCTCGCAGGGCAGCCCCGGAGCACAATCCTTGCCGAGGCCCAACGGGCCGGCTTCGGGGTGATCCGTGTCAGGATGCGGGGGGCGTGGGATCTTTCCGCGGTCAGCCGATTGGCGCTTGCGATCAGACGAGAGCGTATTGCGCTGGTCCACACCCATAGCTCGGTGGATGCCTGGCTCGGGGGAATGGCTGCCCGGCTTGGGCGGATCCCCGTGGTGAGGAGCCGCCACGTTTCGATCTCCGTTCGCCGCGGTTGGAACCCAGTCTATTCGTTCCTGGTCGATCGGATCGTGACCAGCGGGGAGACGATCCGCCGGCTGCTGATCGCGGCCGGCGTGCGTCCGACCAAGGTCGTGGCGATTCCGGCGGGTGTGGATCTCGATGAGTTCAGCCCGGGTCTCGGCGGTGAGCGGGTCCGGGGCGAGCTGGGGTTGACGCCGCCCGTGATCGGCTCGGTGGCGATGTTTCGCGGCTCCAAGGGGCACCAATACCTCCTGGACGCCTTTCGGATTGTCCTCAGGGAATTCCCCAGCGCGCGGCTTCTCCTCGTGGGAGACGGGATCAGGCGGCAGTGGATCGAGACCCTCACGCGGAACGCGGGGCTTTCGGCGGCCGTCAGCTTCACCGGCTTTCGCCCCGATGTCCCCGACCTGCTCCGCGCCATGGACTGTTTCGCCCTGGCGTCTGTCCGCACCGAGGGAGTTCCGCAGTCGGTGCTTCAGGCCCTCGCGACCGAGCTCCCGGTCGTCGCCTCAGCGGTCGGCGGAGTCCCCGAGGTGATCGAGCACGAGGTGACCGGGCTCCTGGTCCCCCCTGGCGATGCCGGGGCTCTCGCTGACGGAATTTTTACGACCCTCAGGGAACCGGACCTCGCCCGGCGGCGCGCCAAAGCGGGGAGGCAGCTCGTCGCCGAGCGCTTCTCGCGCGCTCTTGCCATCCGGCGCCTGATCGCCCTCTACGACGGGCTGCTCACCTCGTGAGTGCGCTCACGATCCTCCACCTCGCCGCGAACCGCTGGTGGTGCGAGAGAATGCGCGGGACGTGCCTCTGATGACGCCCCTCCGGGTGCTTCACCTCGCCGCGAACCGCTGGTGGACCGGGAGCGCGGACCCGATCATCCGCCTCGTCAAAGGGCTCGAAGAGCGCGGCCATCGCGTCCTGCTCGGGGCTGTGCGGGGGGATCGCTTCGAGACGAAAGCCCTGGAGGCGGGGATTTCCTTGCTTCCCGATCTCTCCCTCGATCCACGTGTTCGGCCGCGAGCGTTCTGCCACGACATGCGTTGCCTCCGTCGGCTGGTGGTCCGGGAGACCGTCCACATCATCCACTGTCACCACTCCCACGACCACTGGCTCGGTGCCATCTGCCACGGCCAGGCGGCGTTGTTCCGAACGTTCCACAGCCACCGGGCCGTCAAGCGGGATTGGCTATCCAGGGCGCTTCAGCGGAGGACTCACGCCGTCTTTGCCGTGAGCCGCCAGATCCAAATCCGGAGCCTGGAAACTGGCTTTCAACCGGATCAGGTCTGGCTCGTGTCAGCGGCGACAGATCTCAGGCGCTTCTCCCCCGACGTGGACGGCAAGGCGGTCCGCGATGAGCTGGGGCTCGGCGAGGCTCCGGTGGTCGGCTCGGTGGCCCGGCTCGCTCCGAACCGGGGCCACGAGCTCTTGATCGACGGGTTCCGCCTGCTCCTCCAGCTGCTCCCTGAGGCGCGGCTGCTTCTTGTTGGGAAGGGAGAGTCCCGGCCCAGGCTTGAACGTCGCGTGTTCGAGCTTGGGTTGGGCAACCGGGTCCTCTTCACCGGCTACCGGGACACCGACCTTCCGCAACTGCTGGCTGCTATGGACTGCTTTGCCCTCATGGGAGCAGGCTCCGAGGAATCCTGCCGGGCCGCCGTGGAGGCGATGGCCGTGGCGAAGCCTGTGGTTGCCCACCGCGTCGGCGCGCTCCCGGAAACTGTGCTGGATGGGGAGACCGGCCTGCTCCTTGCCGATGACCAGCCAGAAAGTGTGGCGCGGGCGCTGGGAGAGATCCTTCTGAACCCTGAGCGTGCGCGCCGCATGGGAGCGGCAGGGCGGCTTCGAGCCGAACGTGAGTTCAACCCTGAGCGTGCGGTGGAGACGGTGGAGACCGCTTACTACGACGTCCTTGCCCGCCTGCGGCAAAGGCCGCGGGGCCCCAATCGGAGATTGCGGGCCCCCAACCAGAGGTTGGGGAGTGGCCGGTGAGCTCGCTCCGTGTTCTCCACGTGATGAGCTGCCGGGGGTGGAGCTCGGACGCGTACTGGGCAGCCCAGGCGGTACACGAGCTCCAGCGGGCAGGGTGCGACGCCGTCCTCTGCTGCCGGGCCGGGACCGAGGAACGGGTTGTGAACCCGGCCCGGGCGCTGGGGGTCAAACGAATCGAGACTCTCAGGCTACGCAGCGGTCTCAAGCCCACCGCCGACCTGGCTGACATCGCCCGCCTCATCCGCTGGCTCCCGCAGGTGGATGTTGTTCACGTTCACCGGGGCAAGGAGCACTGGTTGGCCGCGCTGGCCAATCGGCTTTCCTGGTCTCCCCGACCGCTCGTGAGGACTCGGCACATCGTCCAAGTCGTGAGACCTCATCGCGGGAATCGTTGGCTCTACCAAACTGCCACCGACCTCGTCCTGACCGTGACCGACGCGATCAACCGCCAGTACGTGACCTCGGGCCTGCTTCCTCCTGAGCGCGTGGTGACGCTCCCTGGCGGCGTCGACACCGACCGGTTTCATCCGCGGGTGGATGGCCGCGCGGTCCGCGCTGCGCTGGGATTCAACGACGGAGCGGTGCTGCTCGGCATGGTGAGCGGGCTCCGCGTCATGAAGGGGCATGCGGTCGTGCTGGAGGCGGTGACCGCGCTGGCCCGCGACGGGATCCGGCCGCACGTGCTCCTCGCGGGTCAGGGGAGACACCAGGCCACAATTCGGGAGGCAATCCTGAAGGCCGGACTCGAAAACCAATTCACGTTCATGGGATTTGTCCCCGATCTTCCGCGCACCATGGCGGCCATGGACGTCGGCCTTTACGTGCCCCTGGAGTCCGATGGCATGGGCCGGGTGGTCTTCGAGTATTTGGCCATGGCCCGCCCGCTCATCGCCAGCCGGGTGGGCATAGTCCCCGAGGCCCTCACGAACGGGCACGACGCCCTTCTCGTTCCCGCCGGGGATCCCGAGGCCCTGGCGGTCGCCATTCGTCGCCTCCTCGAAGACAGGCAGCTTCGACAAGACCTCGGCGCCGCGGGACGCAGCTTGGTGGAAGAGCGCTATTCCGGCAGTCGGCTCGCCGAGCGCTTGGTTGCCCTGTACAGCCGGCTGGTCCGAAGTTCGAGCCAGTGAAGATCTCAATTCTCTGCTTCGATCTCTCCACGAACGCGACGGGGCGCGCTGACCTCCTGGCCCGGCTCTTGGCGCCGCGTTACGAGGTCGAGGTGGTGGGGCCTTGCTTTGGTCGTGATCTCTGGCGCCCCGTCCAGGGCGGCCCCGTTCCCTACCGAAGCGTGTCGGGCGCCCGCTATCCGGGCTTTCTGGTCGCGCTCCCCCGCCTCCTCAGCTTGGCGGATGGCGACCTGATCTACGCCTCCAAGCCCCGTCCCACGAGTCTCGGTGTCGGGCTTCTCAAGCGCCTCTTGTCTCGACATCAGCTGGTCCTGGACATCGATGACTGGGAGGTAGGGTTCTTCTACCATGCGGGGCTCTGGGGACGGATCGGGCGGTTCCTCAACCTGGCCAACCCCAACGGGCTCCCGTGGACGTGGATGTTGGAGCGCCTGGTCCACCGGGTCAGGTTCCGGACGGTGGCGTCCCGGTTCCTCCAATCACGCTTCGGAGGACTCCTGATCCCCCACGTCAGGGATACCGAGGCGTGGAGCCCGGGCGCTCACGACCCTGCCCCGGCTCGCTCTCGCCTGGGTATCAGCCGAGAGAAGGTCATCATGTTTCTCGGCACGCCCCGGGACTACAAGGGCGTTGACGACCTGGCCGAAGCGGTGCGACGCCTCAAGCGCGCCGACGTGATCCTGGCGCTTGTGGGGACCGATCCCGACAGCCCCACGGGACGACGTCTCAGGGCCGTCGCTCCCGGCGTGAGGTGCGTCGGTGAAATCCCCTTTGCCGAGATCCCGCACTACCTCGAGGCCGCTGATGTGGTGGCGGTGCCCCAGCGACGCTCGAGCGAGAGCCTCGGCCAGGTTCCCGCCAAGCTGTTCGACGCGATGGCGCTGGGCCGCCCGATCGTCTCCACCCAGGTTTCCATGGTCCCCGAGATCCTGGACGGCTGCGGCGTGGTGGTGGAGCCCGATGATCCCGAGGCTCTGTCCCACGCCCTCGCTTTTCTCCTCGATCATCCCGACGAAGCGTCCGCCTTCGGCCGTCGCGCCCGCGCGCGCGCCGAGGAGCGGTATAGCTACGCGGCCGCTCGCCGGCTTCTCTTCCCGCTGATCGAGAGCGCGGCTCGCGGAGCCCGCGCGTGAGAGTGGCCATCATCTGCCGTCCGTTTGTCTTCTACGGCGGCCTGGAGAACGCCACCGCGGGGCTGATCGAGGAGTTCGTGAGGCAGGGATACGATCTCCATCTCTTCAGCCCTCCAGGGCAGTTCCCGGTCCCGGGAGCGACGCTTCACCGACTCCCAGTGATCCCGTATCCGCCACCGGCGCGCCTCATCTCATTCGTCCTGGCTGCCCGCATGGGGGTCGTGCGGGATCGCTTTGACGTGGTTCAGAGCCACGAACGGAGCCTCACGCAGGATATCTACCGAGCCGGAGAGGGGTGCCATCGAGCCTATCTTAGAGTCAAGGCGCGGCACCTGGGGAGCGCAAGGCGGCTCGCACTTCGAGCCAATCCCTCCCACCTGTTGCTCTTGTCGCTTGAGCGCAGAATCTTTACCTCGGGCTCAACCCGGAGGATCGTTGCCATCTCGCGCCAGGGGCGAGAGGAGATCCGGAGGCTCTACGGGGTGCCCGAGTCCCGGCTCACGGTGATTTACAACGGCGTGGATCAGGAGCGCTTTCATCCGGATCACCGGAAGCGGTTCGGTCCGGCGATCCGGGCCGAGTTCGGGATCCCGAGGGATGCCTGGGTCATCCTCATGGTCGGTTCGGGGTTCGAGCGGAAGGGCCTGGGTCCCCTCATCGAGGGATTCGCCAGATTCCGCGGCCGCGGCGCATGGCTCCTGGTGGTCGGGAAGGGGAGTCCAGGGCCCTATCGCGCCGTCGCCGAGCGACTTGGCGTCGCAGGACGTCTGGCTTGGGCCGGGTCGCGCCCCGACGTGGAACGCTTCTACGCCGCGGCGGATGTGGTCGCCCTCCCCTCTCTCTATGAGCCCTTTGGCAATGTCCACCTCGAGGCCTTGGCCGCGGGGCTCCCGGTCCTGGCGAGCGGAAGGAGCGGCGGGGCTGAAGTCGTAAGTCACGACGAGACCGGCTGGATCCTCGAGAACCCCGAAGATCCTGCGGCCATCGCCAACGGGCTGGAGGCGCTCAGAAACGCTGAACCGGCCCTCATGACTGAGCGCGCGCGCGCCGCTGTCCGCCCGTTCACCTTCGCGTCCCAGGTCCGCGCGTTTGCCGACCTCTATCGGACGCTCTAAACACCTCCAGCGCGGGATTTTCGTTGAATTCAAGTCGGAACCTCCTCCCCCCCCTGAGCCCGAAGTAAAGCCAGATAATCAACCACTTCACGTAAACACGTGGAACGCTACTCGTATTGGCTTTGTAATTGCTTCCCTTTTTCGGAAAGAGAGTGTGTGGGAGGGATCGGAATCGCCGAGGCCCGGTGTTCCATCCGGCGGTCGGGCGCAGCGCAAGGCCTGCCGGCACCGGAGCCGGTGCAGGACCGGGGGCGGCGATGAAAGGGTTTGTAGGGTTGTCTTCGCGCTCCCGTGCCCGTAGACGCGTCCACTTTTTCAGCTTGGAGGGGCTCCGAGAAGAAGCGTGCAACGGAACCTCGACCCCTATTTCTAATTTCTCAACGGACGCCTCTCGCCTGGCCCTTGACAAGCCACGGGGAAAAGTGGATAAAAAAGAAAAATTGAATGAAGTGACAACGCGAATGGTCCCTTCCGGCAAAAAGGCTTAACCGGCCAGGCTGCCCGCCACTCCCAGCTATGACGCGCTGATTCGAAGTGGCAGACTGAAGGGCCTTCTGGCCTCTATGGGAGACGCGGCAGGCGCTAGAGACCTCCTTTATTACTCGGAACTGCTGCGCAAGCGGGGTGCTTGGGATTTGGCACGGAGCTTGCGGTAGCGTTTGGCGAAACCGACTTTGCACATTCGTTGGTGGAAACCACGAAACCGGTTCACGACCAACGCTCCCGGTCTGGAGACTCGCGGTTTTCCAGAGACGGTCTCCGTCTGTCTTTTTCGTTCTCCCCGAGAAATTCATCGTTTAAGGGAAGGGAGTAGCCACGTGAGGTAGTAGGGCTGTCATCGGTTGATGCCCGAATCTTACCCCGATGACGAGCGTATCGGTGATTCCGTTCGAGCTGGGTGGCAGCCCCCGCTCGGTTTCACCTCGTTCGCATCTTCGATTGTAGAAAGCCAGCGGGCACACGAAAGCTGATTCATCGCTTTTCTCCGGCCATGGTTCCTAAGAGCGTTCAGGCCCGGGTGGGATAACGAAGCTGGCAATGCCGAAAGCGCTAGTGGCGGATGACGAGCCCGACATGCGCTGGCTCCTGACGGGTGTGCTCCGAGATCAGGGTTTCCAGGTGGTCGCGGCAGAGGACGGCCAGGCTGCCCTCGAGCAGATCACGCGCGAGCCCCCGGACGTGGTCCTCCTAGATCTTAGGATGCCGGGGCTCGAAGGCATCCAGGTTCTGGAGCAGGCAAGGGCGGTGGCTCCCCATATGCTCGTCGTGATCGTCACTGCCTATGGCGATCTGCCCTCCGCCGTCCAGGCCCTCCGGCTGGGGGCCTACGACTTCCTCACCAAGCCGTTTGACAACGACGAGATCGTCTTCACCGTGAGAAGGGCGTTGGAAAAGAGGGATCTGGAAGCAGCGTCCCTCAGGGCCGCCAAGGTTGCGACCCTCCTGGAGGCGGCGCGTGCGCTGAGCCACGAGATTAATAACCCTCTGGCCGCTATCGTTGGCCACGCCGAGATGCTGGAGAGAGAGCTGAGGGAAGCGAAGGCTGTCGAGAGGGTAAAGGTCATCCTCGAACGCTGCGAGCGAATCACCCAGGTGATTCGGCGGCTTTCCGCTATCGTCGAGCCCGTTGCCACGTTCCACCCGGGAGTCGGACCGATGCTGGATCTTGAGACGTCGGGAAGCACCGGACAGGAGCCGGGCAAAAATGCCAAAGATCCTGGTGGTTGATGACGTAGCCGATATGCGCTGGCTCTTGGCGGAGGTGCTCTGCGTCGAAGGGTTCGAGGTAGTCGAGGCGGAGGACGGCCAGGCCGCCCTGGACCGGGTCCTGGCGGAGGCTCCCGCAGCCGTCATCCTGGATCTCAAGATGCCAGGGCTCGACGGGATGGAGACTCTCGCCAAGCTCAAGGTGATCGCTCCCGCACTTCCGGTGATCATGCTCACGGCCTACGGGGACATCCCCGCAGCGGTCCAGGCCCTCCGGCTGGGGGCTTACGACTTCCTCACCAAGCCGTTTCACAACGATCAGATCATCCTGACCGTGCGGCAGGCCCTCGAGCGGCAGGCGCTGCTGGCCGAGCTCGAGGCGCTCAGGAGTCAGCTCGGCGCGGGTGGCTCCCTCGGGGAGTTGATGGGTCGGACTCCGGAGATCCAAAAGGTCATCCAGCAGGTGAGGCAGGTGGCTGGGTCGACCTTTACCGTCCTCATCCAGGGGGAGACGGGAACGGGCAAGGAACTGGTGGCCCGGGCTATCCACCAGCAGAGCGCCCGACACGAGAACCCCTTCATCGCCCTGGACTGCGGGGCCATCCCCGAGACGCTGATCGAGTCGGAGCTGTTCGGCTACGAGAAAGGGGCCTTTACCGGTGCCGACAGGAAGAAGGAGGGCCATTTTCACCTTGCCGAGGGGGGAAGCTTCTTCCTCGACGAGATCGTTAACCTCCCGTTGACCACCCAGTCGAAGCTCCTGCGGGTCCTGCAGGAGCGACGGGTGCAGCCCCTGGGTGCCAAACGCACGGTCTCGGTGGACGTGCGGATCATCGCCGCCTCCAACCTCCCGCTGGAGAAGGAGATGCGAGCCGGCCGGTTCAGGCAGGACCTCTACTACCGCCTGAACGAGTTCGCCATCACCCTTCCGCCCCTCCGGGCGCGGAAGGAAGACATCCTCTACTTGGCCAAGCGCTTTCTGGAAGAAGCCAGCATGGAGCTAAAGCGGCCGGTGCGGGGGCTATCAGAGGAGGCAGCCCAGTTTCTCCTCGACCATCCCTGGCCGGGCAACGCTCGCGAACTCAGGAACGCCATTCGCAGGACTGTCCTGCTGAGCCCGGATGTGATCAGGCCGGAGCATCTCGCGGCCCTGGGGGCCGGATCTCTGGGGGCACCTTCAGCCGCAGAGTGGGGGCCCGGAGCGGTGGGTCTCTCCCTGAAAGAAACGAGGAAAACGGCCATCGCTGAGGCGGAGCGGCAGGTGATCCGCCTGGCCCTCGAGGCCACCAAAGGTAACAAGAGCGAGGCGGCCCGGGTCCTCAAGACCGACTATAAGACCCTGCACCTTAAGATGAAGCGCTACGGCATCTTGACTCAGGAGTTCCTGGCGTCGTGACGTGGCCGGGCAAGGATCCTCCAATGACATGAGCGCCGGTTTGAAGAATTACGAAGCGACATGAGCAGAAGGTCCAAGACTTCCTCACCCTCCTGACCGTCCTCTTCACACTTCTCCGATCGCCCCCCGTCCAGCCCGCGCTGCTATGGCATCCGGCCCAGGGAGTTGTTGCCATAGTTCTGGTCGGGCGCCCAGAGGGAATTTCACCAGGTTTCTCTTGTCTCATACATATTCTCATACATCTCTTGCATATCTGGCTGCCGCCGGGCAAGTGAGGGGTCGTGTGGTCTCCCCGAGCGCCTGGCATAAACCTTGCCCCTCTTCTGCACGTGTAGATCGATGCACTCGCACAACGAAGTTCTCTCCCGCAAGTGCCGGGGGGCCTGTCCATTGCCCCCGAAGGAGAAGGCAACCAGCGTGAAGAGGCAAAGCGGGGCCGTCGGCGACGTGACCGTCCCGGACGCAGGTGAGCAGAACTTCCACACGGACATTCTCACCCATATTCCCTCCTCCATCCTGATCCTCGACAGCGCCCTGAGGGTGACCTTTGCTAACCGGAACTTTCTTTCCAAGTTGAGGAAACAGGAAGGGGCGGTGCTCGGGGAGCGGATCAGCGAGGTCTTCCCGCCTGTCATCCTCTCGTATACCGGCCTGGAGGAGCAGATCCGGGATGTGTACCAGACCGGCAGGCCATTCGAGGGCGGGGAGGTGGAGTACCGAGCTCCGGGGCTGACCGCCCGCATCTATTTCTACAGCCTGGCTCCCCTGAAGGATGGGAACGGGCGGGTAGCGAGGGTAATGCTCTTCATGGACGATGTGACGGAGAAAAAGAACCTGGGCGACCGAGCGAGAGACGCCGAACGCCACCTGGCCAGCGTCGTGGAGAGCGCCAACGACCTGATCGTCTCCCTGGATCCGACCGGCGCGGTGATGACCTGGAACAGGGCCGCCGCCCGGATCCTGGGGTTCTCACCCCAGGAGGTGGAGCGGAGGCAGATTGCCGAGTTCTCGTTGGAGGCCGACCGGCCCCACCTCCAGGCCCTCCTCGCCGAGCTGGCTCGGGAAGGGAGAGTCCAGGAGCTGGAGACCCGGATGAGGGCGAAAGGTGGCGAGGAGCTCCTCATCTCCTGGCGGTTTTCAGCCATGCGGGACGCGGGCGGGCGGGTGGTGGCCTTGGTGGGGGTGGGGCGGGACCTGACGGAGAAGCGACAGCTGGAACTCCGGTTGATCCAGTCGGCCAAGATGGCCGCCCTCGGGGAGATGGCCGGCGGCATCGCCCACGAGATCCGGAACCCCCTGGCCATCATCTCCTCCGCCGCCCAGATTCTCCTGAAGAAGGCGGATGACCCCGGCGTCCGGCGCGAGTGCTCCGAGAAGATCCACACAGCCGCCAACCGGGCCGGCGCCATCATCGAAACCCTCCTCCGGTTCGCCCGCCCCTCGGAGGGAATGGTGGAGCGGGTGGACATCAACGGCGCCATCGAAGACGCCCTCTCCCTCATCGGCCATCAGATCTCCCTTCAGTCCATTGAGATAGAAAAGCGCCTGGCCCCGGAGCTCCCGGGGGTGAGAGGCAACAAAAACCTGCTCCAACAGGTCTTCATGAACATCATGCTGAACGCTTATCATGCCATGCCCGAAGGCGGTCGGCTCACCGTAGAGACCGGGCTCGCCCCGCCTGATTACCAGGCGTGGATCGAGGTCAGCTTCGCCGACACCGGGTGCGGGATCTCCGAGGAGCACCTTCCCCGCATCTTCACCCCCTTCTTCACGACCATGCCGGCGGGGAAAGGCACGGGGCTGGGCCTCTCCATCGCCTACAGCATCGTCCAACAGCACGGCGGCACGATCCGGGTGGAGAGCGAGGTGGGTAGGGGTTCCACCTTTACTGTCATCCTTCCGGCGGAGAGGCCGGATGCTTGAAATCCTCGTCGTGGACGACGAGAAGGACGTCTGCTGGGCCCTAGAGAAGGGCCTGGCGGACGACGGGGTGCACATCACCCAAGCCCACCGGGGCGAGGACGCGATCCAGGCGGTGGGGGAGCGGAGCTTTGATGTGGCCATCATCGACGTCAAGCTCCCTGGCAAGAGCGGCCTCGAGGTCTCGCACACCATCCGGCAGCTCGCCCCCCGGCTCCCGATTGTGGTGATCTCGGGCTACCACTACGGGGCGGATCCGCCGATCCAAGAGGGGATCCAGCGCGGCGCGTATCAAGGCTTCATCTCGAAGCCCTTTGAACTGGACCAGGTGGCGGCCCTCTTGAGGCGGGTCGTCAAAGAGGGCCTAGAAAGCCCCTCGCTCGAGCCGGTAGGCAGCGGCCCTGAGGGGCAAACAGAAAGGAGGTGAGGTGAGCATGGCAGTAGAGAAGGCAATCGCGTCGTCCAGCCTGGTGGAAGTGGTCGACCGGATCCTGGATAAGGGCGTGGTCATCGATGCCTGGGTTCGTCTCTCCCTGGTGGGGATCGAGCTTCTGGCCATCGAGGCCCGGGTAGTGGTGGCCTCAGTCGAGACGTACCTGAAGTACGCCGAGGCCATCGGCCTGACCGCCACGGCGGCAGCGCCGGCGTAAGGCCGGCTGCCAGGACCAGTGAGGGGTTTCTGCCGGGGTACCCTTGAGCGGACGACCGCCGAGCGTGTCTCGCCAGGATCTCTCTCCTGACTAACATCAGCGGGCGCATCAGCGCCCCAGGAGGGAATCATGGTATTCAGGAAAAAAACAAAGAAGGCTCCTGAGACTTTCCACTTCTCGCAGGAGGAAGTTTCACGAGAAGGGAGGTTCGGCACGATGCGACTGGCCGAGGACATGCGGGCCCTGGCCCAGGAGATCGCCAGCTCGTTCGACGCCCGGGTGGCAACGGTGGCGGCCCTCAGGCAAGAGACCGCGGCGAAGCTGAAGGGTTTTCGGCAGGAGATGAAAAATATTCAGCACGAGCTCAGGCGGAAGGCAGCGGACCTTAGACGATTCCTTGGCAACGCCGCGTTTTCCCGGATGAGGGAGTTCCAGGCGATGCATCAGGGCATCAGAGCTCGCCAGGAGGAAAGGAACAGGGAGATGGCAAGCATGCTGAATGGCTTCTGGCGGGAGCGTGAGGCCGCCTCTGGCCACTGGCAGCATATGGCCGCTGCGATGGCGAAGAAACGCGCCGGCCTTGCCCGCTGAGGGAAGGACAAGTCACGAACACGAATGACAAGTATTCATGTCCCAGAGCAGATGGGGCCCCTGGCCCGGGAGGTCATCGCCTCCTACGAGGCCAGGATCTCGTGGGTAGAGCGAATTGTCGAGGCCACTCACGAAATGCTGGAGACCTTCCGGCGCCAGCGGGAGGCGATGAGGGCCCAGCTCAGGGAGACCCTGGCCCGGGTCGCTTCTCTGAGGAGGCGGGACTTCGACGCGATGATGGAGGGGATCCTCGTCCGCCAAGAGGAGCGCGAGAGGGCGATCAAAGAAACGATAAAGGACTACCTGGCTGAGCAGAGGGCACTGGCGGCCGCCCTGAAGGAGGCTCTGGCTAGAGGCGAAGCCGAACGGATCGGAACTGTCAAGGAACTCTTGAAAGGGATCGAGGCGAGACGAGAGGAGCGGGAGCGGGAAGTCAGGACCCTCCTGGCTGACTTCCAAAGCGAGCAGGACGAGCTGGTCCGGGCCCTCCACGGACTCCTTTCCAACGGGAGCTCCGTTAGGGTCGTGGAATTCAAGGCTACCCTCAGCGCCATCCAGTCCCGGCGCTGGTCCAAGAATGATTTGGCTTCACCTGCGCAGTTGAGAAGGGAGGAGGGGGCGAATGTCTCTTAAGGCTGTGCGGGGTTCTTCTTTCTGGCTGGGGGCGGTAATGCTTGTCGCCTTCCTCGCGCTTTGGCCTGTTCAAGGGATTGGGGGCGAGATGGCGATCTGGCGGGAAGTCGGTGTTCATGGCGGAGACCTCGCCGACCAGCTTGCCCGGCCCGTCGCTGAGATGAAGCAAGAGTTGACGAGCCTGGGATGCAATCAGTTCTCCCTCGCCTATTGGTCAGAGGCCATGCCGACTCGTCTTCGCGTGGAACTGCGTTGCCGTGGCTGGATGAGGGATGTTCCAGCGGACGCGAGGGAGCCTATGGGACGCGCGAACCAGGAGTCCACGGCCGCAGGCCCAGCTCGCTGAGACATCAAAGGCTGAACAGGAAAGGGGGAAGAGATGACGGCGATGCGGTGCGAGTTCTGCCGGGGGAAGGGGTCCGATCCGTTCGGCCTCCTCTCGCGCCTGGCCCGGTGCCAGGTCTGCTTGGGGAAGGGCACGGTCAATATGGAGGAACCAGTGGCTCGGTGTGCCTACTGTCGGGGGAGCGGGGTCCAGCCCTACGGGACGAGGATCACCTGCCAGGTCTGTGGTGGGAGGGGAGTTGTGACCCCCGGTGGTCCCGGGAAGTCATGTCCTGATTGCCACGGGAGCGGACGGACCCTAGGGAGCGGCCTCCCCTGCACTCACTGCCGCGGGAGAGGCGTGCTCACCCCTCGCGCTGTCCTTCTCGTGTAGGAGGCAACCATGATTGAGGAACTCACCACGATCCTCGAGCCCACCCCTCTGCCGGATTTTGTGGAGACAAAGTTCGTCAAAGACCTGACCGAGCGGGCCCTGGGCTATAGCAAGGCGGGGTTCCCGGTCCACTTCCGCGGGGCCTCCGGCACGGGGAAAACCACCCTGGCCCTCCACGTGGCGAGCAAGCTCAAGCGCCCGGTAGTGATGATCCACGGCGACGAGGAGTTCACGACCTCGAACCTGGTTGGAGGTGAGTACGGTTATCACCTGAGGAAGGTCATCGACCGCTTTGTCTCCCGGGTCCTGAAAGTCGAAGAGGACATGGTCAAACGGTGGGTGGATAACCGCCTCACCGTCGCCTGCAAGTACGGCTTCACCCTCATCTATGACGAGTTCACCCGCTCCCGGCCTGAGGCGAATAACATCCTCCTCTCCATCCTCCAGGAGCGGATGATGGACCTCCCTGTCGGCCGGGGGGGAGACGAGAGCTATCTCAGGGTGGATCCGAACTTCACGGCCCTCTTCACCTCGAACCCCGAGGAGTATGCCGGGGTGCATCGGAGTCAGGATGCCCTCCGCGACCGGATGATCACGATGGACCTGGATCACTTCGATGAGGAGACGGAGATAGCCATCGTCCTGGCGAAGTCCGGCCTTCTGCGGAAGGACGCGGCGAAGATCGTCAAGGTCGTCCGGGCTCTCCGGGAGTCCGGCGTCTGCGAGTTCACCCCCACCGTTCGCGGCGCGATCATGATCGCCAAATCTCTCACGGTGCTGAATGGTCACGTCAAGGGGTCCAGCGCGGTCTTCCAGCAGGTCTGCCGGGACATCCTGGCCTCCGAGACCAGCCGGGTGGGGAGCAAGAGCAACCAGGCCAAGGTCAGGGAGCTGGTGAAGAAGTTTGTCAGGCAGTACTGCTGATGGGAGGTGGACTCGATGCTGATGCGGGCTGTTGCGCGGGTGGAAGCCGGCAGTTCG